>SKNG01000220.1 GCA_007120685.1 Paracoccaceae bacterium
CCCAGGCCAAGACGCCAAGGCATAGGAGAGCCGCATGCTGGAAACCCCCTGGATAGCCGTGCTGGGCGCGCTGTTCCTGTGGTGGTTCTTCACCGGCATCCTGCTGTGGCGCGTCCACCGCGCCGACAAGGGCGGGCCGGATGATCATCTGTGGTCGGCGATCCTGAGCCTGCCCCTGCTGGCCGCCGGCGTTCTGGGCGTCAACGCCACGCTGGGCGATCCGTCCGCACAGGGCGTCTGGCTGGCGTTTCTGTCGGCGCTGGCAATCTGGGGCTGGATCGAACTGGCCTTTCTGTCCGGCGTTATCACCGGCCCGGTGCGCGCCCCCTGCCCGCCCGGCCTGCCCGGCGCCGCCCGCTTCTGGCGCGCCTTTGGCACCATCGCCTGGCATGAGGCGGCACTGGTGGTGGCCCTTTCGGGCCTGGTCTGGTCGGCGATCGGGGCGGAAAACGCCTTCGCGCTCTGGACCTTCCTGGTGCTGTTTCTGGCGCGCATCTCGGCCAAGCTGAACCTGTTCCTGGGCGTGCCGCGTATCAATACCGACTTCCTGCCCGGGCCGCTGAAGCACCTGTCCAGCTATTTCCGCCAGGGCCCGGTCAGCGGTTTCTTTCCGCTGTCGGTCACCCTTCTGGCCCTGGGGATGGGATGTTTCATCGAACGGCTATGGTCGGCCAGTGACACCGGCGCGGTGATCGGCTTCACCCTGCTGGCCGCGCTGACCGCGCTGGCGCTCCTGGAACACTGGTTCATGGTCTGGCGGGTGCGCGATGACAAGCTGTGGCGCTTCCTGCTGCCCGACCCCGACACAACAACAAAGACACCAACGACAAGACTGCGAGAGGACCCCCATGGACTTTGACAGCCATTTCCGCGGCGCCCTGGAGGCGCTGAAGGCCGAAGGCAACTACCGCGTCTTTGCCGAACTGCAACGCAAATGCGGGGCCTTTCCGAAGGTGCGCCACTACGATGCCTCGGGCGAGGGCGAGGTGACGGTCTGGTGCTCCAACGACTATCTGGGCATGGGCCATCACCCCGATGTGGTGGGCGCCATGGTCGATACGGTGCGCGAATGCGGCACCGGCGCCGGGGGCACGCGCAACATATCCGGCAACAACCACCTGCACCGGGTGCTGGAGGGGGAACTGGCCGATCTGCACGGCAAGGAATCGGCGCTGCTTTTCACCAGCGGTTACGTGTCGAACTGGGCGGCGCTCAGCACGCTGGGCGCGAAGATCCCCAATGCCGTCATCCTGTCGGACGAGAAGAACCACGCCAGCATGATCGAGGGCATCCGCCATTCGCGCGCCGACAAGGTGATCTGGAAGCACAATGACTGGCGTGACCTGGACCGCAAGCTGAAGGCCGTTGGCAACCGGCCGAAGATCGTGGCCTTCGAGTCGGTCTATTCCATGGATGGCGACATCTGCCCGATGCGCGAGATCGTCGAGGTGGCCGAGGCCCATGGCGCGCTGACCTATCTCGATGAGGTGCACGCGGTCGGCATGTACGGCCCCCGCGGCGGCGGCATCAGCGAGGAACGCGGGCTCGCCGACCGGATCACCCTGATCGAGGGCACGCTGGGCAAGGCCTACGGCGTGGTCGGCGGCTATATCACCGGCTCGGAGGCGCTGTGCGACTTCATCCGCTCATTCGCCAGCGGCTTCATCTTCACCACCGCGCTGCCCCCGGGGGTGGCGTCGGCGGCCACGGCGTCGATCCGGCATCTGAAAGCCTCCGGCACCGAGCGCGCGGCGCAAAAGGCCAATGTCGCCTGGCTGCGCGCCCGGCTGGACCGGATGGGCATCCCGCATCTGCCCAACGAGAGCCACATCATTCCGGTGATGGTGGGCGACCCGGTGAAATGCCGCATGATCAGCGACATCCTGATGAAGGACTGGGGCATATACGTGCAGCCCATCAACTACCCCACCGTGCCCCATGGCACCGAGCGGCTGCGCATCACGCCCGGCCCGCTGCATACGCAAGCGGACATGGAGCATCTGGTGCAGGCGCTCGATGCCCTGTGGCGGCAATGCGCGCTGGCGCATGCGGTGGCTTAGGCAAGAGACCGCTGCCGCTCGCGCCGGGTTGACCTTCCCGGGGGAAAAAACGGTGGTGATCCGTGCGTTGCGTGCTACGTATTCTCCATAACAAACTCGAGGAGGTTACCCATGAAGAAGCTCTCGCTGGCAGCGGCCAGCCTTTCTCTGCTCGCCGCGCCGGCCTTCGCTGGCGATCCCGCCGCAGGCGAGGCCGCATTCGGCCAGTGCCAGACCTGCCATGTTGTGGCAACCGAGGATGGCGAGGTGCTTGCCGGGCGGAACGCTCGCAGCGGTCCGAACCTTTACGGCATCGTCGGGCGCCAGGCCGGCACCGTTGACGGGTTCCGGTATCAGGCATCGATCGTCCAGGCAGGGGAAGAAGGGCTGGTCTGGGATGAAGAGAACCTGGTCCCCTACCTTCTGAACCCGCCGGGCTTCCTGACTGAAACGCTGGGCAGCCGTGCCCGTTCCGGCATGTCGCATCGCGTCCGCACCGAGGACCAGGCCCGCGACCTCGTCGCCTTCCTGGCGCAATTCGGCGCCGCACCGGCCGAGGAAGAAGCCGAGGACTGATCACCGGTCGATCCGACCCCAGGAACAGTTTCGCAAACGCCCCGCCTGCGCGGGGCGTTTTGCGTTGCGAACAGTGCAGGCGCCGTGACGGGAAAAACCTGCCCAGTGTCAGACGACCGCGGCGTTGGTCTTCTGCCCCAGCCCACCCTTCGTCCAGGCTTGCAGCACGCGGAAGGCCACGAACGGGTTCAACGCGCTGGCGGCCAGCAACAGCGCCGCACCCGGCCACAACCCCGCCGCGCCCGGCGGCGCCAGCAGCGCGGCATTGGCCAGAGCCGCCAGCGGAAAGGTGAACGCCCCCCAGAGCGGGCTGAACCCGGCCTGAACCACCCAGGAGAAGGCGACCAGCAGCGACAGCGCGAAAACCAGCCCGGCCAGCACGAAACCCAGCGCCACGCCCTCCCAGCCCAGCCCGGCCGCGACCATGGCAAACAGCGCCGCCGGCGCGGCATGGATGGCCAGCAGCGGCCGAAGCGGTGCGGGCGGCGCGGCGCGCATGAACTGGCGCAGGCTGGCCAGCCAGATGCCGGCCGCCAGCACGATGCAGACCAGCAGGATACCGGCCGACAGGCCCGCCCAGCCCAGCGGCAACAGCGTCAGCGGCGCAATCACATAGCCCACGAAGACCAGGTGCCAGGCCGGGCTGGGCAGGCGCGCCTCGGGCGGGGCGGTCAGCAGGTGACGCAGGAACAGCGCGCCGACCAGCGCCAGAAAGGCCATGCCGGCCCAGACCAGCACCAGCGCCAGCGCGGGCGCGTAGGGCAACAGCGCGGCGGCCATCAGCATCACCCCCAGCGCCGCCGCCGGCACGCCCGCCTGGCCGGGCAGCACGCGCAACTCCTCGGCCAGCACGGCCGGGCGGCGCAAGGGCTTCGATCCCCAGGCGACCAACGCAAAAAGAAACAGCAGCGTTACCGCGCCGAGAGCCGCCTCGGCCAGCCCCGCCACCGCCGTGCTGCCCAGCCGTTCGGCCATCAGCCGCCAGCCCAGCCCCAGCCCCCAGAGCCCCATCAGCGGCGGAAAGATCGCCGGCGGCACCTGCCGCCACAGCCCGGGCGGCGGCGCGACGGGAGGCGGGGGGAAGTGGCGCGGCGTGCTCTGGGTCATGACTGCGTCCTCTTTGCCCCTCCCATAGCGCGGCCCCGCCCCGCCCGGCAAGCGGCCCCGCCCTGCCCCGGCCATCAGGCCATCGCCAGGATCACCACGCCCGCCATCGCCACGGCCGAGGCCAGCAGGACGCGGCGGCTGGGCCGGGCCTCGGTCCGGAAGACGAAGGCGGCCAGCCAGATACTGATGAACACCTCGGTCGAGTTGATGATCGCCACGGTGGCGACATCGGCACGGGCCAGTGCAAAGAACTGCGAGGTCTGGCCCATGGCCATCGCCGCCGCCGTGACCACCTGCCAGCGCCCGCTGTCCTGCCACAGCCGGGCCAGCACGCGCCGATACCCCGCCGAGCCCAGCGCGGCGACCAGATACCAGATGATGCCGGTCACCGCGCCGATCAGGGCCCCCAGCGCGGCATCGGGCAGATGGTTCATGCCCAGCTTGCGCGCCACATAGGAGCCGCCATAGCAGGCCGAGGACGCCGCCCCGAAAGCCTGCCCCCGGCGCCGGTCGGCCCGGGCGCGGGCATCGGCCACCGCATCCGACCCTGCCGCCGGCAGGCGTTCGGTCATCGCCACCAGCACGCTGCCCATGACCAGCGCCATGCCGAAGCCCGCCACGCCGCCGAACGTCTCGCCCAGCACCGCCCAGGCGAAAACGGCAGCAAAGACCGGGATCAGCCGTCGGAACATGCTGGCGCTTATCGCACCGGCCAGCACCACGGAGCGGAACACCAGCAACCGGCCCAGCACCGTGGCCAGAACGCCGCCCAGCACGAACCAGGCAACCCCGGTCAGCACCGAGGGGTCGGTCAGCGGCCCCAGCGGCTGGCTTCCCGTCACCAGCCACAACCCGCCACCGCAGGCCGCGGTGAAGAGGATCGACAGGAAGGCGCCGTTGTCGCCCTGCGCCGTGGCCGCGCCGCGGGCGATGGTGACGCCGGCCAGCCCGAAGCAGAAGGCCGAGAATAGCGCCAGCGCCTCGCCGATCATGGCGCGCGGCGCCCGGTCGCCGGGACGGAAGCCGCCATTCAGCCGTCGCGGCCCAGGATCACCTCGGGCCGGCGCAGGATGCGGCGCCCGATCAGCAGAACCGCAACCGCCATCCCGCCCAGCGCCACCGCCATCTGCGGCGCGACCGCGGCAATGGCGGCGGCAAACAGCAGGATGCGTTCCGGCCTTGGCACGCTGCGTTCCAGCATCCCCTCAACCGCCACCGACAGCGCGAAGGCCGCCACCGCGCCGCCGGCCAGCGCCAGCAGCACCGCCGGCCAGTCGCCCTGCCCCACGATGGCCGGGTTCCACAGGAAGATAAAGGGCAGCAGGAAGCCCACCACCGCCAGTTTCACCGCATCGAAGGCAATGGCAAAGGGGTCGTCGTCGGCAATCGCCGCCGCCGCCATCGCCGCCACGGCAATCGGCGGGGTGAGGGCAGAGAGCACCGCGTAGTAGAGCAGGAACAGATGCGATTCCAGCAGCGGAAAACCCAGCCGGATCATCGCCGGGGCCACCAGCACGGCCGAGAGGATATAGGCGCTGGGCGTGGGCATGCCGAGGCCCAGGATGATGGCGATGACGGCGGCGAGGATCAGCGTGATGTAAGGATCGCCCCCGCTCATGGCGATGATCAGATTGGCGGCCTTCATGCCGAGGCCCGTCATCGACAGCCCGCCGATCACCAGCCCCGCCGCCGCGCAGGCCGCCGCCACCGGCAGGATGCGCAGCGTGGTCTCGCCCAGCGCCTCGACGATCTGCCAGATGCTCATCCGCGTCCAGTGCGAGATGGTCGAGGCCACGATCACCGATGCCGCGCCGATGCCGGCTGTCATGGTCGGCGAATAGCCATACATCAGCACCGTGATGATGACCCCGATGGGCAGGACGAACACCCAGCCGGTGCTGAAGGTCGCGGCCAGCGTGGGCACCGTGCCCGCCACCGGCTGCAGGTTGTGGCGCACGGCGCGCAGATGCACCTGGCTGAAGACCCCGATGTAATACAGCAGCGCCGGGATGACGGCGGCATAGACCACCTCGCGATATGGCACGCCGGTGTATTCGGCCAGGATGAAGGCCGCCGAGCCCATGATGGGAGGCATGGCGCTGCCGCCGGTGGATGCCGCGACCTCGACCGCGCCGGCGAAGCGCGCCTTGTAGCCCAGGCGCTTCATCATCGGGATGGTGATCGACCCGGTGGTGACGACATCGGATGTGGCGCTGCCCGACATGGTGCCGTAAAGGCCCGAGGAGACGACGGCGATCTTGGCCGGCCCGCCCCGGGTCTTGCCGGTGACGGTGGCGGCGAGGTTGAAGAAGAACTCGCCCCCGCCGGCCTTGGCCAGCAGCGTGCCGAACATCACGAACAGGAAGACGTAACTGGCCACCACCTGCACCGGCACACCGAACAACCCGTCGGTGGTGAAGACCAGCACATCGAGCAGATAGTCGAAATCCCGGATGCCGTGGCCGAAGGGCGGCGGCAGGCGCCAGCCCTGCCAGTTGTAGATCAGGAAACCGACCACCACCGCGGTCAGGCCCATGCCGGTGGTGCGGCGCGTGGCTTCCAGCGTCAAGAGCAGCAGAACGGTGCCGAACCAGAACTGCGCCGGGGTGAAGGGCTCCAGCAGCGAGATGCGGTTGGAAATGACATCGGCGGTGATGAAGAAATAGATGCCGCAGGCGGCGCTGGCGGCTGACAGCGCCCAGTCGAACAGCGTGGGCCGGTCCGGCGCCTGCTGGCTGCCGCCGACGGCCAGAAACAGCAACGTGAAGATGCCGCTGACGAACAGGATGCCGATGACCAGCCGGTCGGAGATGACGAAAAGATTGGCATAGATCACCCAGACCGCCAGCGCGGCGCCCAGGATGGTGAACACCACACCGGCAGGGCCGGCGAACTGACGCCGCCGGCCCGTCCTGACAAGCAGCCCAAGCCTGCTGCCTGCGCTCACTGCAAGAGCCCGGCTTCCCGCAGGGCGCGTTCGGCGCCGGGGTGGAAGGGCAGGATGGCCTGGTTGGCGAAGAGCTCGCGGTCCAGCGCGTTCATCGCCGAATGCACCGTGCGCACCTCGTCGATATGTTCGATCAGCGCGGCGGTCAGGGTGTAGATCGCCTCTTCGTCGGCGCCGTCATGGGTAACCAGCATAGCGCCCAGCGCCAGCGTGTCGATATCGTCGGGCTGGAAGCGATAGGTGCCGCCCGGGATCACGAAGGGCGTGGTACCGAAGGCGGTATTGGCCACCTGGGCGGCATCGTCGGGGATGGTCAGCAGCACCACCTCGTTATTCTCGTCGATGGCGCGGAACGAGGCATGCAGCACGAAGACCCCGTTCGTCACCATGTCGATACGCCCGTCACGCAGCAGATCCGCCTGATCGTTGGCGCCTGCGCGCACGATGGTGCCGCCGTTGCCCTCGATCACCTCGACCGTGGCGCCCGCGGCCTCCAGCATGCCCAGCGCGACATTGGCGGTGATGTTGCCGGGCCGGTTGACCCCAATACGCAGCGCCGCGCCGCTGCTGGCGATATCGGCCAGCGAGGTGATGCCATATTCCTCGGCGATGTCGCGGCGCAGGAAGAAATGCATCGGCGCCCAGTTGTACATGTAGCCGATGGCCATCATGTTGGTCACCGGGGCGTTGAACGGCTCATCGCCCGCCAGTGCGATCTGCACCTCGGCGTCATGCACGATGCCCAGATCGGTGCGCGCCCGGTCCAGCAGCGCGATATTGGCGAAACCGCCGCCGGTGGCCTGATAGGTCACCACCGAAGCCGGGTTGGCCTCTTTCGCCGCGCGGTCGATCCCGGCGCCCAGTAGCGACCACAGCCCCCCCGGATTACCGCCGGACAGCGTCATGTTGACCGGCGCGTCGGCACTGGCCGCCCCCGCCGTAAGCGCCACGGCCAGCGCCGTGGCAATCATGCCCTTGCGTATCGTCATCTTGCTTCCTCCCTTGCGTGAACCTGCGGGTCCTTGCGGCCCTGCGGCACATCTGCGCCTCCTCCAACGCAGCGCGCCCTGCCCGGCACGGATGCCGCCCGCCGAACAAAAGTTAACCGTTTCGGTGCGGCGTCTGTCAACTGGTAATTAGATATCTCAGATCCAGAATTACCCTGCAAGCCCCTAGTAAAATTGAGACATTGCTAATCGGCCGGCAATCCCGCTGGCGGCGGAGCTTGCTGCCGCGCCGTCCGCCCGGCCCTTTGCGGACCCGGTTATTCCGCCGCTTCGGTCTGGCCGCCACCACCACCGCTGGCCGGTCCGCCGATCTCGCGCCAGTCCTGCGTCTTCGGATAAACCCCCTCGCGCGAGGCGATGGTGACATGCGGCACGCGCGGTTCGGTCCGGCCGATGGGCGTGCCGCCCTCGGCGACCTTGCGCGCGGCATCCGCCATCAGCCGGCGGAATTCGACGATGGCCAGATCCGACGCGCCCAGAATGTCATTCGAGCGGTCCACGATGGCGCCCATCGACACCCACATGGCGATATCCTGGTTGGGAATGCCCTGGATGCCGGTGAAATTGCCCAGCTTCATTGCCTGTCGGTCCTGCAGGAAATCGTTGTGCAACTGCCGTTTTGACACCCAGCGGTCATCCAGATGGATCCCCTTCTGGACATGGTTGAACTTGCGCCAGTCCTCGGTCGAAGGGCAGGCCGTCCCGCCCCAGGCGATGAAGTGGAAATGCGAGGTCTCGTCATCGATGGGCACGATGACGGTGGCCACGTTGTAGCTGGCATTCGGCGGGATCAGCGAGGTGAAGGGCGCGATGTATTCGGTGATCCGCAGATACTGATGCGTGCCGGCCTTCTTGATCGGCTTGCGGATGGCGGCGTAGCGGAAACCGTAGCTGGTGGTCTGCGTCTGCAGGCGCGGCGAACGGTCGGTAGAAGGGCGATACCAGGACTTGTCATCGGCCGCCGCCCCTTCCACCCGCGCCGGCACCATGTCCGATGAATGCAGGCTGGAGGAATGCGCCGAATCGATCTGCCCTTCGGTGATCTGCGCCCAGTTGGCCGGGATGCGGATTTTCAGGATCGATACCTGCGTGTCCTCGGTTGGCGCAAAGGCCGGCGGCTCGAAGGGGATCATGTCCGCTTCCTCGCCCAGAAACGCCCAGACGAAGCCGCCCCATTCCTGCACCGGATAGGCGCGGTGCTTGACCTTGCCGTGCAGCGGGCTGCCCTCTGGCTCCGAGGTCATGGCGACGCAATTGCCCTCCACGTCGAACTTCCAGCCGTGATAGAGGCAGCGCAGCCCGCATTCCTCGTTACGGCCATAGACCAGCGAGGCGCGGCGATGCGGGCAAAGCTCATCCAGCAGCCCCAGCCGCCCCTCGCTGTCGCGGAAGCAGACATA
>SKNG01000369.1 GCA_007120685.1 Paracoccaceae bacterium
CGTGCCGGTCATCGCCGCAGGGGCCATCGCCTGCCCGCGCAGCGCGGCGGCGGCGCTGGTGCTGGGGGCGTCGGCGGTGATGCCCGGCACGGTGCTCCTGCGCTGCGCCGAGGCCGGCATCAGCCCGGTCTGGGCCGACGCGCTGGCCCGCGCGCGCCCCGAGGACAGCATCCTGACCCGCGCCTTCACCGGCCGCCCCGCCCGAGCGTTGCGCAACACCTATATCCTGGCGGCCGAGGCAGCGGATGCGCCGGTGCCGGCGCCCTATCCGGTGCAGCGCCACCTCACCGAGGCGATGCGGCGCCAGGCGTCTGAGGCAGGAGATTTCGGCTGTCTCTATGCGCTGGCCGGGCAGGCAGCGGGGCGGGGCGGGATTACCGAGACGCCAGAGGGTGCCGGGGCTTTCACCCGGCGGCTCTGGCGCGAGACCGAGGCGCTGCTGGTCTGAGCGGAAGGGCAGCCATCTGTGCGCAACCGCGCCGCGGCATCGCCGCGGCGCTTGGCCCAAGCGCGGGAGCGCCGCGTTGCCGATCAGCGGCGCTCGGGGGTTGGGGGAAGCGGCTGCCGGCCCTCTGGCGTCAGCAGCCAGGCCGCTTCGCCTTCGATCACCACGGCAGAGACCGGCCCGCCATAGGCCGCGCCGCTGTCGATATTCAACCGGTTGCCATAATGACGCGCCGCTGGGATCGCCGTATGCCCATGCACCACCAGCCACGGATGCCGGCCGGCGTAATCCAGGAAATCGTGCCGGATCCAGATCAGGTCGGTCTCGGTCTGGGCCTCCAGCGGCAATCCCGGCCAGATGCCGGCATGTACGAACAGCGCCTCGCCATGGGTGAAGTGCGCCGGCAGCGCATCGAGATAGGCGCGATGGGCCGTCGGCACCGCTGTCAGGGCGTCCGCGTGCACCGCCTTCACCGGCCGTTCGGCCGGCGCGTGGACCCCATAGGCGGCCAGGGTTCCGGCGCCGCCGATGCGCGGATGCAGCCAGCTGTATTGCGACCGCAAGCCGGGATCCTGTTGCATCGGATCGTCCAGGAACTGCACGAACATGCGATCGTGGTTGCCTTTCAGCACCACCCAGGGCCGGCCCGCGCGCTGGCCCGCCATCAGATGCTCGATGACCCCCGCGCTGTCCGGGCCGCGATCGACCAGATCGCCGACATGTACCAGAGGGGCGTCCGGATCGCCCACCGCCGCCCGGTCGGCCTCGACCAGCGCCTGGGCGGATTTCAGAAGGTCCAGATGGCCGTGGATATCGCCGATGGCGTAGCTGCGCATGGGGCTCTTCTCTGCTGCCGGACGGGCAGGGAAGATTTAGCGTGATGTGCCGCGCAGGTCCATGTGCGTTGTCTTTGGTGGGCGGGGCCGGGGGGCTTTGCCCCCCGGCCGGCTGACGCCGGGCTCCCCCCAGGATATTTTCAGAGCAAAGAGGGGGGCGGGGGAGCGTCGATTTCGGGCGTCCGGGCGGGGTCGCGCAGACCGTCCCCGCGCTGCGTGCCCCGCGTGCTGCCCCCGCCCTTGGGGTCAGTTCGGGATTTCGCCGGTCATGCCCTCGACATAGAAGCCCATGCCCAGCAGGTCGCCATCCGCCGCCACCTCGCCCTCGGCCAGCCAGGGCGTGCCGTCCTGGCGGTTGATCGGCCCGGTGAACGGATGGTAGTCGCCCGCCGCGATATCCGCGATCATCTGTTCGGCTTCGGCGCGCACATCCTCCGGGATGCGTTCGTGCAGCGGCGCCATGCCGACCATGCCCTCGCCGATGCCATACCAGGTATTGCGGGCCTCCCATTCACCATCCAGACGGGCCTGGATACGTTCGATGTAATAGGGCGCCCACTGGTTGATGATGGCGGTCAGGTGAACATCGGGCGCCGCCGCGCTCATGTCGGCGGCCTGGCCGAAAGCCAGAACATCACGTTCTTGCGCGATGCGGATGGCGCCGGTGGAGTCGGTGTGCTGCATGATGACATCGGCGCCCTGTTCGATCAGCGCCTCGGCCGCCGCAGCTTCTTGCGCAGGATCGAACCAGCTGTAGACCCAGACCACGCGGAACTGCACATCCGGGTTCGCCGCGCGGGCGTGAAGGAAGGCCGAATTGATGCCCATCACCACTTCCGGGATCGGGAAGGAGGCGATGTAGCCGATGGTGTTGCTTTCGGTCATCCGCCCGGCGATATGGCCGATCACCGCGCGCCCCTCATAGAAGCGTGCGTTGTAGAGGCTGACATTGGGCTCTTCCTGCAGGTAGCCCGTGGCGTGTTCGAATGCCACACCGGGGAAGCGGGCGGCAACGGCGTTCACGTCCGGCCCGTAGCCGAAGGTGGTGGCAAATATCATGTCGGTGCCGGACAGCGCCATCTGGGTCATCACCCGTTCGGCATCGGCGCCATAGGGCACGCTTTCGACAAAGCTGGTCTCGATGCGACCCTCGAAATGGGCCTCGGCCTCTTGCCTTGCCTGATCATGGATGAAGGTCCAGCCCTGATCGCCTACCGGGCCGATGTAGACGAAACCCACGCGCAGCGGGTCATCGGCCAGCGCCACGCCACCCAGTCCGGTGCTCAGGCTCAGCGCCAGCGCGGTGCCGGCAAGCAGTTGTCTGCGGTTCATGTGTTCTTTCTCCCCAGGTTGCTGGCGGGCAGGGCGCCCACCGGAAAGGCGATGTCAGCCGGCTGCATGGAACGGGCGGCCCAGCGAGCCCGGCGCGGACAGCGTGCGCCGCGCCCGGCCGGACGAGATGACGACAAGGACGACAATAGTCACCAGATACGGCGCCATGGCAAGGTATTCGACCGGAATGCGCCAGCCGGCTGCCTGCAGGGTAAGCTGCAACGTCACGATACCGCCGAAAAGATAGGCACCCAGCAGCGCCCGCCACGGCCGCCAGGACGCAAAGACCACCAGCGCCAGGGCGATCCAGCCGGCGCCGGCGGTCATGCCTTCGGTCCATTGCGGCACGCGGATCAGGCTCAGATAGGCGCCGCCCAGCCCCCCACAGGCGCCGCCGAAGGCGATGGCCGCCACGCGCACCGCGCGCACGCGGTAGCCCAGCGCATGGGCCGCGTCATGGTTCTCGCCCACCGCGCGCAGGATGCGGCCGGCGCGGCTGTAGCGCAGGAACCACCACACCCCGGCCACGATGATCAGCGAGACATAGACCAGCGGGTCATGGCGAAACAGGATCGGCCCCAGCACCGGGATGTCACCCAGCCAGCCAAAATCCATGCGCGGGGTGCGCGGCGGCGACACGCCGCTGTAGCCCTGCCCCAGAAGCGCCGAGAACCCCAGCCCGAAGAGCGTCAGCGCCAGCCCCGTGGCCACCTGATTGGCCATCAGATATTGCGTGAGCAGGGCGAAGATCAGCGCCAGCCCCGCGCCGCCCGCCACCGCCGCCAGCATGCCCAGATAGGGGTTGCCGGTGCTGACCGCGAAGGCAAAGCCGGTGATCGCGCCGGTGATCATCATCCCCTCGACGCCCAGGTTCAGCACGCCCGCCTTTTCCACCACCAATTCGCCGATGGCCGCCAGCAGGATCGGCGTTGCCGCCACCATCAGCGCCGCAGCCAGCACCACCGGGTTGATCGAGGACAGGTCCATCGTGCCCATCATGGCGTCACCTCGCGCGACGTCAGCCGGATGCGGTAGTTCGACAACATGTCCAGCGCCAATAGGAAGAACAGCAGCATTCCCTGGAACACCTGGATCGCCGCCGAGGGCAGGCCCAGAGTGAATTGCGCCAGTTCGCCGCCGATATAGGTCAGCGCCATCAGGAACCCGGCCAGCAAGATGCCGACCGGGTGCAGCCGGCCCAGAAAAGCCACGATGATGGCGACAAAGCCGTAGCCCACATTGAAATCGATGCTGATCATGCGTGCCGGGCCTGCCACCTCGAACATCCCCGCCAGCCCGGCCATCAGGCCGGAAAGCCCCAGGCAGAAGATCACCAACCGCGCCGGGGCGACGCCGGCAAAGCGCGCGGCGCGCGGCGCCTGCCCGGCAAGCTGGACGTGAAAACCCAGCATGTGCCGGTGCAGCAGGATATAGCCGAAGATCACCGCGATGATCGCCGCCACCACGCCCCAATGCATGCCGGTATTGGGGATCAGTTCCAGATTGGCGGCCTCGGGGAAGCGCGATAGGTTGCGCGAGCCGGGAAAGCCAGCGCCCTCGGGGCTGCGCAGCCAGCCCACGGCGGCCGCGGCCAAGAGCTTTTCGGCGACATAGACCAGCAGCAGCGAGACCAGGATTTCGTTGGTGTTGAACCGCGTCTTCAGGATGGCCGGGATCATCGCCCAGGCAAAGCCCCCGGCGGCGCCGGCGGCGACCATCAGCGGGAACAGCCACCAGCGCGAGGGGGCGCTGTCCATGGTGAATTCCAGCCCCAGAAAGCGCACATCCGTTGGCCCGGACGGAAAGAACGCCATCGCCACGGCAGCGGCGCATAGCGCACCGATAATGTATTGCCCCTCGGCGCCGATGTTCCAGATGCCGGCGCGAAAGCCGATGGCCAGACCGATGGCGATCAGGATCAGCGGTGCGGCTTTGACCAACAGTTGCGGGCGGGAAAAGGCGGCGAACTGCTGGCTGAACAGCGGGTCCCAGAAGATCAGCCGGATCGCCGCCACCGGATCCTTGCCCAGCGCGGCGAAGAGCACGCCGCCGGCCAGCATGGTCAGCACCACGGCCAGCAGCGGCGCTGCCCAGACCCAGGCGCGCGACGGCTGTGGGCGGCGCTCAAGCCTCAGCATGCACGGCCCCCGAACGTGTCTGGGCAAGCGTTTCGGCGGCGGTGTCGGCCGCCACCTCCATGTCGCCAGCACCACCCAGCATCAGCCCCACCTGTTCCATGCTCAGCCCGGCCACGGGGCGCGGTGCGCTCAGCCTGCCGGCATTGAGCGCGCAAAAGCGGTCCGCGACCGTCAGCAACTCGTCCAGGTCCTGGCTGATCAGCACCACCGCCGCGCCGCCCTGCGCCAGATCCATCAGCGCCTGACGGATGGCGGCGGCGGCGGCGGCATCGACGCCCCAGGTGGGCTGGTTGACCACCAGAACCTGCGGGCGCTGCATGATTTCCCGCCCGATGACGAATTTCTGCAGGTTGCCGCCGGAGAGTGCCCGCGCTGCGACGTCCGGCCCCGGCGTGCGCACATCGAAACGCTGGATCACCTTTTCGGCGAACGCGCGCGCCCGCGCCCAGTCCACGAAACCGCCCCTGACCAGCTTTTCGCGCCAGGCCCCGGTCAGCAGCGCATTTTCGGTCAGGCTCATGTCCGGCGCGGCGGCATGGCCCAGCCGCTCTTCCGGCGCGCAGAGCAGGCCCAGCGCCCGGCGGGTGTTGGGGCCGGACCGCCCCACCGGCTCGCCCTTGACCGTTATCGCCTGATGGGCGCTGCGCATCTCGCCCGAAAGCGCGGCCAGCAATTCGTCCTGCCCGTTGCCCGCCACCCCGCCGATGCCCAGGATCTCGCCCGCGCGCACGCTCAGCGAGACATCCTTCAGGCTGGTGCCGAAGGCCGAGGGCGCGCGCAGGTTCAGCCCGGTGACCTGCAGCAGCACCTCCCCCTCGGTCCGCCCCGCGCGTTCCGGTGGCTGCAACGCGGTGCCGACCATCATCTCGGCCAGTTCGCGCGCGCTCTTCTCGCGCGGGTCGCAACTGGCGACCAGCGCGCCGCGTCGCAAGATGGTGGCGGTCTCGCACAGCGCGCGGATCTCATCGAGCTTGTGCGAGATATAGAGGATCGACCGTCCCTCGCCGCGCAGCTTGCGCAGGGTCTGGAACAGGATCTCCACCTCCTGCGGGGTCAGCACCGAGGTCGGCTCGTCCATGATCAGCAGTTGCGGGTTCTGCAGCAGGCAGCGGATGATCTCTACCCGCTGCCGCTCGCCCGCCGACAGATCGCCCACCAGCCGGTGCGGGTCCAGCGGCAGGCCGTAATCGGTGGACACCTGCGCGATATTCGCGGCCAGTTGGCGGATGGGCGGGGGGTTATCCATGCCCAGAGCCACGTTTTCGGCCACGTCCATGGCCTCGAACAGGCTGAAATGCTGGAAAACCATGGCAACGCCGGTGGCGCGCGCCTCATGCGGGGCGGCGGGCGCGTAGGGGGCGCCGCGCCACAGCATGCGGCCGGCATCGGGGCGGATCAGCCCGTAGATCGCCTTGACCAGCGTGGATTTGCCCGCGCCATTCTCGCCCAGCAGCGCATGGATTTCGCCCTCGCCGATGGTGAAACTGACATCCTGATTGGCGATCACGCCGGGATAGGTCTTGGTCAGGCCCTCGATGGCCAGAAGCGGTGTGGTCATCCGGCGGTCTTTCCATGGGGCAGGGCGTGACTGCGTTTCAGTAGCGCGGCGCCGACACCCAGCGCAATGGCCTGCGGGTGCTTGCCAAGCGACGGGTCACCGATGGGGCAGGTGATGCGCGCAATATGGGCATCCGGATGGCCCAGCGCGCGTAGCCGGCTGCGAAAGCGCGCGGCCTTGGAGGCAGAGCCGATCAGGCCCAGATGCGCGAAACCCTGGCCCAGCAGGCGGTGGCAGAGTTCCAGATCCAGGGCGTGGCTGTAGGTCAGGATCAGATGTTCGGCGTGGCGAGGGGCCTCGGCCACCAGATCGGCGGGGTTTGTTGCGTGGCGGTTGGTCACACCGGTGGGGATGGTTTCGGGAAAGCGGCCCGGGGCGGTGTCCAACCAGGTCAGGGCGAAATCCGGCAAGGGGGCGAGGGTGGCCACGATGGCGCGGCCGACATGGCCCGCACCCCAGACCCAGAGCGGGCGGGCAGGGGGCGCCACCGGCTCGGCCAGCCAGCCGGCTTTCCAGATCGTCGCCATGATGCCTTGGCCCCGCGCGGTTCGCAGGGCGCGGGCGATGGGCAGGGGCATGGCCGACGCGCCCTCGATCCGCCGGGCATGAAGGCCCTGCCGGGGGATGGCGGCGAGGGTGGCAGTGTCGATCACCTCATGAACCAGCGTGACGGCGCCGCCACAGCATTGCCCCAGCGCGGGGCCGAGAGGGAGGCGCTGCACCAAGGCCGGCACAGCCCCTGCCTCGCCGGTTTCAAGCGTCCGCAAGCCGCGCGGGGTGGGCGGGTGGGAGCGCGGCTTGCGGGCGCTTTCTGCCCGGTCTTCCAGCAGCGCCCGCGCCCGTTCGGCCGACAGCCATTCCAGCGCCCCGCCGCCGATCGTGCCCTCAAGCTCGAAGCCCACGCCCTCGGCCCAGACCAGCATCGCCGCCCCGGCCTCGCGCGGGCTGGAGCCCCGATGCGCGGCGATCACCACCCGCACCACTGCCCCATGCCGCGCCACCGCGCGTGCCAACGCGGTCCGGTCAAGCATCGCCCCGCACCCGCATGATTGCCCCCAGCACCCGCTCCGGCGTCGCCGGCGCGTCCAGATCCGGGTAGACCGATCCATCCCCGCAGGCCGCCACCGCATCCGACAGCGCCATCAGCACCGATATCCCCAGCATGAACGGCGGCTCGCCCACCGCCTTCGACCGATGAATCGTCTCTTCCCGATTCGCCCCATCCCACAGCGCCACGTTGAACAGGCGCGGCCGGTCGCCCATCGCCGGGATCTTGTAGGTACTGGGCGCATGGGTGCGCAGCCGCCCGTGCCCGTCCCAGACCAGTTCCTCGGTGGTCAGCCAGCCTGCGCCCTGCACATAGCCGCCCTCGATCTGGCCGATATCCAGCGCCGGATTAAGGCTGGCACCGGCATCGTGCAGGATATCGGCGCGCAGGATGCGATATTCGCCGCTCAGGGTGTCGATCACAACTTCGCTGACAGCCGCGCCATAGGCGAAGTAGAAGAACGGCCGCCCCTGCCCCTTGATGCGGTCCCATTCCAGCGTCGGCGTGCGGTAGAAGCCGGTGGCCGAGAGGCTTTCGCGCGCCTGCCAGGTCAAGGTCGCGGCCTCGGCAAAGCAGTAGTCTTGCCCCGGCGCGCAAACCTGCCCGCCCTCGAAGCGGATCGCGTCAGCCGCGCATTGGTGCCGCGCGGCGATCACGCCGGCGATGCGCTCTCGGATCGTATCGCACGCCGCCTTGACAGCCATCCCGTTCAGATCCGAGCCCGAACTGGCGGCGGTGGCCGAGGTGTTGGGCACCTTGCCGGTATCGGTGGCGGTGATCTTCACCGCCTCCATGCCGACCCCGAACACCCCCGCCGCCACCTGCGCGACCTTCTGAAACAGGCCCTGCCCCATCTCGGTCCCGCCGTGGTTCAGGTGGATCGAGCCGTCCTGATAGACATGCACCAAGGCGCCGGCCTGATTGAGATGAGTGAGCGTGAAGGAGATGCCGAACTTCACCGGCGTCAGCGCGATGCCCTTTTTCAGCACCGGATTGGCGCGGTTCCAGGCGGCGATGGCGGCGCGGCGGGCGGCGTACCCGGATTGCGCGGCCAGCCGCTCGGTCAGATCGTGCAGGATGAAATCCTCGACCGGCTGGCCATAGGGCGTGGTCTGCGGGCCGTCATCCTGGGGTGCCTGCGGACTGTGGGCGCCGCCAAAGCGGCGGGCGGTGCCGGGGCCGGTCCGCTCTGGCTGGGCAGCGCGGTAGTAGTTGGCGCGGCGCACGGCCAGCGGGTCCAGCCGCAGGGTGTGGGCGATATGGTCCATCACCCGCTCGATCCCCAGCATGCCTTGCGGGCCGCCGAAGCCGCGGAATGCGGTGGCGGACTGGGTGTTGGTGCGCAGCCGGTGGCTGACGATGCGCGCGGCGGGCAGGAAATAGGCGTTGTCGGCATGCAGCATGGCGCGGTCGGCCACCGGCAGCGACAGATCCTGCGCCCAGCCGCAGCGGGCATACTGGCTGAAATGGAGGCCCTGCACCCGCCCCGCATCATCGAAACCCACGCGATAATCGATGCGGAAATCATGCCGCTTGCCGGTGATCAGGAAATCGTCGTCGCGGTCGTAGCGCATCTTGCAGGGCCGGCCGGTGGCGCGGGCGGCGAGCGCGCAGGCCACGGCCAGATGGTTGCCCTGGCTTTCCTTGCCGCCGAAGCCCCCGCCCATGCGCCGCACTTCCACCCGCACGGCATGCATGGGGGCGCC
>SKNG01000213.1 GCA_007120685.1 Paracoccaceae bacterium
GCGAGTTGCTCATAGGCCTGGATGCGGGCCTTGGATTTCGCCTGCCGGGCCTTGGCGCCGGCGCGGATCCATTCCAGTTCGCGCTCCAGCGTCTTCTGCTTGGCCTTGTCCTCGCGCGCCTCCTGCGCCAGGCGCTTTGCCTTCTGCTCCAGCCAGGCGGAATAATTCCCCTCGTAGGGAATGCCCCGGCCGCGGTCCAGTTCCAGGATCCAGCCGGTGATGTCATCCAGGAAATAGCGGTCATGAGTGACGATCAGGATGGTGCCCTTGTACTCGATCAGATGGTTCTGCAGCCAGCCGACCGTCTCGGCGTCCAGGTGGTTGGTGGGCTCATCGAGCAGCAGCATGTCGGGCGCTTCCAAGAGCAGCTTGCACAGCGCGACGCGGCGTTTCTCCCCTCCAGACAGCGCATCGACCTGGGCATCATCGGGCGGGCAGCGCAGCGCCTCCATCGCCACATCGACCTGGGCATCCAGATCCCACAGGTTTTCGGCGTCGATCTGGTCTTGCAGGGCGGCCATCTCGTCGGCGGTCTCGTCGGAATAGTTCATCGCCAGGTCGTTGTAGCGGTCAAGCTTGGCCTGCTTGGCCTTGACCCCTTCCATGACATTGCCGCGCACGGTCAGGGCGGGGTCCAGTTCCGGCTCCTGCGGCAGGTAGCCGACCTTGGCGCCTTTAGCCGCCCATGCCTCGCCGGTATAGTCCTTGTCGATGCCGGCCATGATGCGCAGCAGGGTGGATTTCCCCGCGCCGTTGACGCCGACGACGCCGATCTTGACCCCGGGCAGGAAGTTCAGGCGGATGTTTTCAAAGCATTTCTTGCCACCAGGATAGGTCTTGGACACACCATCCATGTGGTAAACGAACTGGTACAAGGCCATGGGTTCCGCTCCGCAGTTGATCGGGGTTGGTCAACCCCTACAGGCCGTGTCTGGCCTTCGCAAGCGGCGGCGGTCACGGGCAGTTGACCCATGCGGGCGGTAACCGGCGGGCGCGGCGTCGCGAACTCAAAACAGTGCATCGCAGAAAGGACAGACCATGCCAAGCCGCCGACAGTTCATCCTTGCCCTTGCCGCCGCGGCTCTTGCGCCCGCGCTGCCCCTCGCTGCCCATGCGCAAGCGGTGTTCACGGAAGACGGGCTTGCCCTGCGCGGCCATGATCCGGTCGCCTATTTCACCGAAGGCGCGCCCCGGCGCGGGCTGGCGGAATACGCCCATGAATGGCAAGGTGCCGAATGGCGGTTTGCCAGCGCCGAAAACCGTGCGGCCTTTGTCGCCGATCCCGATGCCTTTGCGCCGCAGTTCGGCGGCTACTGCGCCTGGGCGGTGGCCGAGGGGTATCTGGCCCCGGTCGACCCCAACGCATGGGCGATCGTGGATGGTAGGCTCTATCTGAACTTCAACGCCCGCATCCAGCGCCGCTGGGAACGCGACATTCCCGGCAATCTTCGGCGCGCCAATACCAACTGGCCAGCACTGGGGGGCTGAGCGGGCCTTTCCCCTTTTCCTGTGCCGTCTTCTCGCGCATAGTCCGGCGTCTATTTCTGTGCTTCACCTGCTGTTCCGATCTGGCCGGACCAACCGAAAATGACGGAGACCTTCATGGCCCTCGATCTGCTCGACGGCAGCGGCATTGTCGTGCTGCTGCTGGCGCTGTTCATCATCCTGTCGATCTTTCTGGGCGTGCGGATCGTGCCGCAGTCGGACAAATATGTGGTCGAACGCTTCGGCCGGTTGCAGAAGGTTCTGGGGCCGGGGATCAATCTGATCGTGCCCTTCATCGACTCGGTGGCGCATAAGGTGTCGATCCTGGAGCGGCAGTTGCCCAACAGCCGGCAGGATGCGATCACGAAGGACAACGTGCTGGTGCAGGTGGAAACCAGCGTCTTCTACCGGATCATGGCGCCGGAACGGACCGTCTATCGCATCCGTGATGTGGACCCGGCGATTGCCACCACCGTCGCCGGGATCGTGCGGTCGGAAATCGGCTCGATGGAGCTGGACGAGGTGCAGTTCAACCGCGCCCGGCTGACCGAGCGGATCCGCGACAGCCTGGCCGATGTGGTGGATGACTGGGGCATCGTGGTGACGCGGGCGGAACTGCTGGACGTGAATCTGGACGAGGCGACGCGCGCGGCGATGCTGCAGCAGTTGAACGCCGAGCGCGCGCGGCGCGCGCAGGTGACCGAGGCCGAGGGGCTGAAACGCGCGGTGGAACTGAAGGCCGATGGCGACCTTTATGCGGCCGAGCAGGAGGCCAAGGCGCGCCGCGTGCTGGCCGATGCCGAGGCCTATGCGACCGGCGTGATCGCCAAGGCGATTGCCGATAACGGGCTGGAGGCGGCGCAATATCAGGTGGCGCTGAAACAGGTGGAGGCGCTGACCAAGGTGGGTGAGGGCGATGGCAAGCAGACCATCGTGGTGCCGGCGCAGGCCCTTGATGCCTTTGGCGACGCGTTCCGGTTGCTGCAGGGGCGGCGCGGGGGCAGCGTGTGATGTGGGCCCTATGGTGGGTCTGGGTCGGCGGCGGGATGGCGGTGGCGACCCTGGAGATCATCCTGCCCGGCTACATCTTCGTGGGGTTTGCCATCGGCGCGGTGCTGACCGGTGCGGCGCTGGGGCTGGGCCTGCCGGGCGCCGGGTTCATCGCTGCCAGTCCTGGCAATGCGCTGACCGTCTTCGGCATGTTGTCGCTCGTCGCATGGCTGGCGCTGCGCTTCGGCCTTGGCGTGCGCAAGGGCCAGACCAAGCGCTTCGACCGCGACATCAACGAGGATTGAGGGGCAGGGGAAGGGGGGCGCTGCCCCCCGTCCAGCCCTACAAGGGGGCTGGCCTCCCCCCGGAGTATTTCGGGCAAGATGACGAGGAACGGCGGCTTCCCCGGCCCATGACGTGCGGCTCTTGTATTGCGCGCGCCCGACCGCTAGACGGCGCCCCCTGAAAAGAGCGACAAGGGGCGAGAATATGGCGCGCAGACGCAAGGGGCGGGCGGTGCATGGCTGGCTGGTGGTGGACAAGCCCGCAGGCGTGACCTCGACCGCTGTTGTGGGCAAGGTGCGCCGGGCGCTGGATGCCGCCAAGGCCGGCCATGCCGGCACACTGGACCCGGCCGCGACCGGCGTTCTGGCTGTAGCGCTGGGCGAGGCCACCAAGACCGTGCCCTTTGTCACCGAGGCGCTGAAGGCCTATCGCTTTACCGTGCGGCTGGGGGCTTCGACGGATACCGACGATGCCGAGGGCCGGGTGATCGAAACCTCGGATACGCGGCCGACGGATGCGCAGATAGAGGCCGCGCTGGCGGCGTTTCGCGGGCAGATCATGCAGGTGCCGCCGCAGTTTTCCGCCGTCAAGGTGGAAGGCGAGCGCGCCTATGACATCGCGCGCGAGGGCGAGGTGATGGAACTGGCGGCGCGGCCCCTTTTCGTGGAGCGGCTGGAGATGGTGGCGCGGCCGGATGGCGATACCGTGGTGCTGGAGATGGTCTGCGGCAAGGGCGGTTATGTGCGGTCCATCGCGCGCGATCTGGGCGCGGCGCTGGGCTGTCTGGGCCATGTGGCGGCGCTGCGGCGCGAATGGTCGGGGCCGTTTCACGCCGAGGCGGGGCTGGGGCTGAACGACATCGCCGCGCTGACGCCCGAGGCGCTAGAAGCGCGGCTGCTGCCGCTGTCGGTGGCGCTGGACGCGCTGCCGCAGGTGCGGCTGAGCGCGGAGGGCGCGATGCGGGTGCGCCATGGCAATCCGGGCGCGGTGACGCATAGCGTGGCCGAATTCGGCGAGACCTGCTGGGCCAGTCATCAGGACGCCGCCGTGGCGGTGGGGCGCTACATGGCAGGCATGTTCCACCCCGACCGGGTGTTCAATCTGTAGCCAGGGGGCTTTGCCCCCCGCCCCTGCGGGGCTCCCCCCAGAGTATTGCTGGCAAGATGAAATCGTGGTCAGGCGGTGCGCAGGTCGGGCGGGGTGGCCTCTGCCGCAAGCTGCGCCGTGACCGCGTCCAGCGCCACGGTCTGCGTGCGGGTGTCGCCGAGGCGGCGCAGCGATACCGTGCGCTCGGCCACCTCGCGCGCGCCGACGGCGAGGATGGCGGGCACCTTGGCCAGCGAATGCTCGCGCACCTTGTAGTTGATCTTTTCGTTGCGGGTGTCGGCCTCGGCCCGCAACCCCGCCGCGCGCAGCACTGCCACGGCCTCGTGCACGAAATCGTCGGCCTCTGACGTGATCGAGGCCACCACCGCCTGCACCGGCGCCAGCCATAGCGGCATACGGCCGGCGTGGTTTTCGATCAGGATGCCCATGAACCGCTCGAAGGACCCCAGCACGGCACGGTGCAGCATCACCGGGCGATGCTTCATGCCGTCGGGGCCGATGTAATTGGCATCCAGCCGGTCCGGCAGCACGAAATCCACCTGCAGCGTGCCGCATTGCCAGTCCCGCCCGATGGCGTCGGTCAGCACGAATTCCAGCTTCGGCCCGTAAAAGGCGCCCTCGCCCGGATTCAGCGTGAAATCGCAGCCGGCGGCCAGGGTGGCGGCCTTCAGCGCCTCCTCGGCCCGGTCCCAGACACTGTCAGAGCCCGCGCGCTTTTCCGGCCGGTCCGAGAACTTGATGCGGAACCGTTCGAAGCCGAGATCGGCATAAATGCCGCGCAGAAAACCGATGAAGCGCTCGCTCTCGGCCTTGATCTGGTCCTCGGTGCAGAAGATATGCGCATCGTCCTGGGTAAAGCCGCGCACCCGCATCAGCCCGTGCAGCGCGCCCGAGGGCTCGTAACGGTTGCAGGCGCCGAATTCGGCCATGCGCAGCGGCAGGTCGCGGTAGCTTTTCAGCCCCTGATTGAAAATCTGCACATGGCAGGGGCAGTTCATCGGTTTCAGCGCATTGATCGATTTCTCGCGCGCGTGATCCTCGTCCACCTCGACGATGAACATGTGGTCCTGATAGTTCGCCCAGTGGCCGGATTTTTCCCACAGAACGCGGCTGACCACCTGCGGGGTGTTCACCTCGACATAGCCGCCCCGGCGCTGCTGGCGGCGCATGTAGTCGCGCAATTCGCTGTAGATGGTCCAGCCGCCGGGATGCCAGAAAATCTGACCCGGCGCTTCTTCCTGGAAATGAAAGAGCCCCATCTCGCGCCCCAGCTTGCGGTGGTCACGCTTGGCGGCCTCTTCCAGCATGGTCAGATGGGCCTTCAGCTCATCGCGCGTGCGAAAGGCGGTGCCGTAGATGCGCTGCAGCATGGGGCGGTTGGAATCGCCGCGCCAATAGGCGCCGGCGACCGACATCAGCTTGAAGGCATCGGCCGGCAACTGCCCCGTATGTTGCAGATGCGGGCCGCGGCAGAGGTCCTGCCAGTGCCCGTGCCAGTACATGCGGATCGGCTGATCGCCGGGAATGGCCTGCACCAGTTCGACCTTGTAGTGCTCACCCGATTGTTCGTAATGTGAAAGCGCGCGCGACCGCTCCCAGACCTCGGTCCTCACCGGGTCGCGCAGGTTAATGATTTCCTTCATCTTTCTTTCGATGGCACCCAGGTCTTCCGGCGTAAACGGCTCGGCGCGGTCGAAATCGTAATACCAGCCGTCCCTGATGACCGGGCCAATGGTGACCTTCACATCGGGCCAGATCTCCTGCACGGCGCGGGCCATGACATGGGCGAAATCGTGCCGGATCAGTTCCAGCGCCGGGGCCTCGTCGGTCAGGGTGTTGATGGCGATGGCAGCGTCCTGTTCGATGGGCCATTGCAGATCCCAATGCGCGCCGTCGACCTGGGCGGATATCGCCTTCTTGCCCAGCGATTTGGAGATATCGGCGGCAATCTGCGCGGGCGTGATGCCGGCCTCAAAGGCGCGCTGGTTGCCATCGGGAAAGGTCAGGCTGATCTGGGCCATGGTGGCCTCCTCGTCGGTTTGGCGCCTACGGAACGCCCGGTTGCGGGTATGTCGGCGCGTTCTGCGCCGGTGGCGCGGTGGTGTCAAGACGGCGCCATCGGGCTATCCTTGCGTTTCGGCCAACCGACCCACCCACACAGGCAGGCAGGCATGGACAGGGAACAGGCGCAGGGGGCGCTTTTCGAAAAGCTGACCGGCGAGGTGCCGGATGACGCGGCCGAGCCGCCCGATTTCCTGCGCCATGTCATCAGCCTGACGCTGACCAAGGCGGCCGACGGGCTGGCCGATGTGAAACTGGTGCTCAGCTGGCTGATGGCGGCGCTGGGGGCGCCCTCGGTGCTGGTGGGCCTGCTGGTGCCGGTGCGAGAGGCCGGATCGCTGCTGCCGCAGATGCTGGCGGCGCCGCGCGTGCGGCGTCTGGCGCGGCGCAAATGGCTCTGGGCCGGGGCGGCGGCAGCGCAGGGGGCTGCGCTCTTGGCGATGGCGCTGGCCGGGGTGGCGCTGTCCGGCCTGTGGGCGGGGCTGGCGATTCTGGCTGCGCTGTTGGCGCTGGCGCTGGCGCGCGCGCTGGCCTCGGTCAGCTACAAGGACGTGCTGGGCCGGACGGTGGAAAAGGGCCATCGCGGCACGGTGACGGGACTGGCCGGTTCGCTGGCCTCGGGCGCAGTGCTGGTCTTCGCGCTGATGCTGATGACCGGCTGGGTGGACCGGTTCGCGCTGGTCATCGGCGCGCTGGTGCTGGCCGGCGGGGCCTTCCTTGCCGCCGCGCTGGTCTTTGCCGGGCTGGATGAGCCGCGCGAGGAACCCGCCGCGCCAGAGGATACGCTGCACGCCTTTCGCGCCATGGCCGGCCATCTGCGCGACGACCCGCAATTCGCCCGGCTGGTGCTGGCGCGGGGCCTGCTGACGGCCACCGCGCTGGCCCCGCCCTATCTGGTGCTGCTGGCCTCCGGCGCGGCGGGGCAGGCGCTGGACAGTCTGGGCGCGATGCTGCTAGCCTCGGCCCTGGCCGCGCTGAGTTCCGGCTATGTCTGGGGGCGGCTGTCTGACCGGTCGGCGCGGTTGGTGCTGATGCTGACAGGCGTTGCCGGCGCCTTCGGCATGGCGCTGGCCGTGTTGCTGGACGGGCTGGGCATCGGCTGGGCCTTGCCGGGCGCGCTGTTTGCGCTGATGGTGGCGCATCAGGGCGTGCGAGTAGGGCGCAAGACCTATCTGGTGGACATGGCGCCGAAGGACCGGCGCGCGAGCTACACGGCGCTGTCAAACACGCTGATCGGTGTGGTGCTGATGGGCGCGGGCATCTTCGGCGCGCTGGCCTCGCTGGCCGGGCCGGGGGTGACGCTTCTGGTCTTCGCTGCTATGGCTCTGGCCGGGGCCTGGGTGGCCCGGGGGCTGGAAGAAATCGGAGACAAGTCATGAGCGCGCCGGACATGCTGCAGACCGCACAGGGCCGCCGGATCGCCCATCACCGGGTGCCGGGCAGCGGGCCGGGGGTGGTGTTCCTGGGTGGTTTCCGGTCCGACATGACCGGCACAAAGGCAGTTTTTCTACATGAATGGGCAGAAAACCGCGGCCGCGCCTTCCTGCGCTTGGACTATTCCGGCCATGGCGCCAGCTCGGGCGAATTTCTGGACGGCTGCATCGGCGACTGGGCGGAAGACGCCATTGCCGCCTTTGACGCGCTGACGCAGGGGCCCCAGGTGCTGGTCGGCTCGTCGATGGGGGGATGGATCGCGCTTCTGCTGGCCCGCGCAAAGCCGGAGCGGGTGGCGGCGCTGGTCGGCATCGCCGCGGCACCGGATTTCACCGAAGACAGCATGTGGCAGGGCTTCACGCAAGCCCAACGCACGGCGCTGATGGAAGCAGGCCATGTCGATCTGCCCTCGGACTACAGCGACGAGCCCTACCGCATCACCCGCCGCCTGATCGAGGACGGGCGCGACAACCTGGTCCTGCGCGCCCCCCTGCCCCTGCCCTTTCCGGTGCGGCTGCTTCAGGGCACGGCAGACACCGATGTGCCGTCTTCGGTGGCGCTGAGGCTGCTGGAGCATGCCGAGAGCCCGGACCTGCGCCTGACGCTGGTCAAGGGCGCCGACCACCGCTTTTCCGACGATGCATGCCTGGCGCTGCTGGCCGACACGCTGGACGGCCTGCCATCAAGCGCATGAGCAACCGCTGGCCTGGCGCCCCGCCCGGCCCTTTGGTCGATACCGACCCGGCCGCCTGGCTGGCCGCGCGCGAAGCCCGCATCCCGGCGCTCAGGCCCGGCAACGAAAAGACCATCCGCTGGGCCGGCACGCCCGGGCACCGCAGCCCGCTGGCGGTGGTCTATATCCACGGCTTTTCCGCCAGCCGGCAGGAAATCTCGCCCGTGCCGGAACGGATCGCCCAGGGGCTGGGCGCCAATCTCTTCGCCACCCGCCTCGCCGGCCACGGCCGCGACGGCGCAGCGCTGGCACAAGCCAGCCTGCACGACTGGGCGCTGGACATCGCCGAGGCCATCGCCATCGGCCGCCGCCTCGGCAAGCGCCTGGTGCTGATCGGCACCTCCACCGGCGGATCGCTGGCCACGCTGGCGGCGCTGGAGCCCGAATGGGCCAAGGACATCGCCGGTCTGATCCTGATCTCGCCGAATTATGCGCTCAACAACCGCTTCGCCTGGATACTGGAGCTGCCCGGCGCGCGCCACTGGCTACCCTGGCTCATCGGGCGGGAACAGTCATGGCCGGCACTGAGCCCCGATCACGCCCGCCACTGGACGCTGCGCTACCCCACGCAGGCGCTGTTCACCCTGCGCGCGGCCCAGCGCGCAGCGGCGCGGGCCGATCATGGAAAGGCGCAGGTGCCGATGCTGGTCTTTCTGTCGGATACCGACCGCGTGGTGCAGGCCAGGGCCATCCGCCACACCGCCGCCCGCTGGGGTGCGCCTGTCACGCTAAAGGCCATCGATGACGCCGAAGACCCTTTCCAGCATGTCATCACCGGCGCCATCCGTTCGCCCGGCACCACCGAAACGGTCACGCGGACCAGCCTGCAATGGCTCGCCGCACTGCCCTGAACCCTAAACCACACCCCCTCTTTGCTCCGGAAATATCCCGGGGGGTGAATTGGCCGCAGGCCAAGAGGGGGGCAGCGC
>SKNG01000046.1 GCA_007120685.1 Paracoccaceae bacterium
AGCTTCCGCCTGCTGACCGGCCAGGGGCTGGCGCCCGATGCCGCCGGCGAAGGCTGGCTGCGCCAGATCTACCGCCAGGCCATTCGCGGCGAATGGCTCTGATCGCGCTCAGGCGGGCGGACTTACACGGGGCGCGGCACCGGCGGCGGTGCTGAGCGACCAGCCATGCTGCGCACCCTCGCCATTCGCGATCTTCTGCTGATCGACCGTCTGGAACTGGATTTCCGGCCCGGGCTGAACGTGCTGACCGGCGAGACCGGGGCGGGCAAGTCGATCCTGCTGGATGCGCTGGGCTTCGTGCTGGGCTGGCGTGGGCGGGCCGATCTGGTGCGCCCCGGCGCCGCGCAGGGCGAGGTCGAGGCGGTATTCGACCTGCCCTCGGGCCACCCCGCCCGCGCGCTGCTGGACGCGGCCGGGATCGGCGCCGGCGAGGAGTTGATCCTGCGCCGCGTGAACAGCGCCGAGGGGCGCAAGAGCGCCTGGGTGAACGAACGCCGCGCCTCGGGCGAGTTGCTGCGGGCGCTGTCGGAGACGCTGGTGGAACTGCATGGCCAGCACGATGACCGCGGCCTGCTGAACCCGCGCGGGCATCGGGCGCTGCTCGATGCCTTTGCCGGGGCCGAGGGGCTGCTGGCGGAAAGCCGCGCCACCTGGGCCAACGCCCGCCGGGCGGCGGCGGATCTGGCTTCGGCACAGTCCCGGCTGGATGAGCTGCGCGCCGAGGAGGATTATCTGCGTCATGCCGTGGAGGAACTGGACCGGCTGGCGCCGGAACCCGGCGAGGAAGCCGCGCTGGACAGCCGCCGCCGGTTGATGCAGGCGGCCGAGCGGCTGCGCGGCGATGTCACCCGCGCCCGCGCCGCGATCGGCGACGACGGGGCGGAACGGCAGATGCTGGACGCGCTGCGCTGGCTGGAAGGCGCGGCAGAGGGGGTGGAGGGGCGGCTGGATACGGCGCTGGCCGGGCTGGAACGGGCGCTGACCGAACTGGGCGAGGCGCAGATGGCCGTGGATGGCTGTCTGGAGGCGCTGGATCTGGACCCGGCGGCGCTGGAGTCGACCGAAGAGCGGCTCTTCGCGCTGCGCGGGCTGGCGCGCAAGCATGGTGTGCTTCCGGACGATCTGGGCACCCATGCCGAAACGCTGCGCGCCCGGCTGGCCGCGCTCGATGCCGGCAGCGGCAACATGGCCCGGCTGAAGGCGGCAGAGGCCGAGGCGCGCGATGCCCATAAGGCGGCCTGCGCCGCGCTTGGCGCCGCGCGACAGGCGGCGGCGGCGCGGCTTGACGCGGCGATGGCGGCCGAACTGGCGCCCCTGAAGCTGGAACGCGCGCGCTTCGCCACCCGGCTGGAGCCGGCAGAGCCCGGACCGGATGGCGCCGATGCCGTGACCTTCGAGGTCGCCACCAACCCCGGCGCGCCGGCAGGGCCGCTCAACCGCATCGCCTCGGGCGGGGAATTGTCGCGTTTCCTGCTGGCGCTGAAGGTCTGCCTGTCGCGCGGGGGCGGCGCGATGACGCTGATCTTCGACGAGATCGACCGCGGCGTGGGCGGCGCCACCGCCGATGCCGTTGGCCGACGGCTGCGGGCGCTGGCCGAGGGTGGCGCGGCGGGGCAGGGTGGGCGCGACGGGACAGGGGCGCAGGTGCTGGTGGTCACGCACAGTCCGCAGGTGGCGGCGCAGGGGGCGCATCACTGGCGGGTGGCGAAACGGGTGCAGGATGGCCAGACGCTGAGCCGTGTTACGCCGCTTTCCGCCGAGGAGCGCGTGGACGAGATTGCGCGCATGCTGGCCGGTGATACCATCACCGATGCCGCGCGCGCGGCGGCGCAGGCGTTGCTGGCCCCTGGTGCGGCATCGGCGCCGGCCAGGCGCGGGCAGAAGACACCGCAGAACACATCGAGGTCATGAGGGCAGGAAAATGAGGCCAGAAGGACGGATCGACGGGCGCGGCAGCTTGGCCGGCAGAGTGGGTATGATGGTGCTGGCGGCGGTGCTGCTGGGCGCCTGCCAGGCGCCCGATCTGCGCGGCATGATGCCCGGCCCCCGCGCCCAGGCGCCCGCCCCGGCCCCGGCGCCCGATGGCGTTGCCGCCGACGCCTTTGCCCCGGCGGCGCCGGGGGACGGGGCAGCGGTCCCGCGCCCGCCCGCCAGCCAGGCCGAGGCCGCCTGCATGCAGCAGGGCCGCGAACAGGGCCTGGCGGTGCGCGAGGTCGTCGGCACGCGCGAGGTACAGGGCAACGATGGCCAGGCGGTTTCGCGCGATGTGATGCTGCGCGTGGCGCGGGGCCAGCAGGTCTATGATGTGCGCTGCAATTATCACTATGCCAGCGCCGCGGCGCGGATCATGTCGCTGTAATTCCGGCGCTCCCCGTCTCTGACCCGGTCAGGATCGAACAAGGCCTGACGCAGCCGACTTGCCAGCGGGGCAGGCGTTTTTTCTGCTGCAGGGGAAAGCCATTCACCCATTTGAGGTATGGCGCGGGATTTCGGCGCGGCGGGCATCAGGCCGGCAAAGGGCGCGCAGATAAATTTCTCTATCTTTATCAATTCACTGACGCAGTTGTTGCGGAAAATCAAGAGACAGGACGCCTTGCCGGTCCAGGCACGCGGGCGGGGGAAATGTGTTGCACCGCAGCAGATGGACGCGCGAGGCTGGCCCTCTAGCAATTCCGACAAAGGAGAACTTTTCATGTCGCGTTCATGGTTTCACCCGGGTTTCGGGTCCACTTGCTGCGGCGCCATCCTGCGTGCCCTGCCGCATCGCGCGGCGATGCCCTGCGCCATCGCCATCGGCGCGCTGGTCGCCGGCACTGCCGCCCTGCCCCTTCAGGCCGCACCGACGGCGGTCGCCACCTTCTCGGCCGAAGTAACGCTCGCAGTCACGACCCCGGCGGGCCTGCAATATCAGTACAACAACCCTTTCCCTGACGCCCCGTTCTATGCGTATGATGATCGCCCCTTTGCCCCGCCTACGCAGACTGGTAGCGGCTCCCAGAGCTGGTCGGCCAGCGGGGAAGGTCCGCAGCCCGACTTCGTGTTCGGGGAAGGCCCTGCTGTGACATCCGAACCCGTCGACCCTGAGATAGATGGTGCCATCGTCTTGAACCTCGATATCGAGGCCAGTTCCGGCCCGGCAGAGGGCAGCGCCTTCGTGGATGCCACGGTCGAAACGAGCCTTAACCTGCGCAACTTCGGCGACGAGGGCCTGACGGTTGACCTGCTGCTGTCCTACGACTTCATGCGGTCAACCAACGTTGCTGACCCGTTGCTGAACACGGCCTTGGCAGTGGGGGGCTGGACGCTCTATACAGTGACTTTCGCTGGAATGAGCGGGGGCTCGGTAGTGGAAAACTTCCTGACCCAGGGTTCGTTGACCACACTCGGGCCCGACCTCGCTTCGGAGGATGGCTTTGAACATTCCTTCATCGTGGGGGCCGGTGATCAGGTGCAGCTCAACTTCCTCATGTATGGAACTGCCGAAACGAGCACGACAGTGGCCCCCATCCCCCTGCCCGCCGCCGGCTGGCTGCTTCTGGGGGGCCTGGGCGGGCTGGGCTTTGCCGCGCGGCGCAAGCGGCGCAAGGCGGCCTGAGGCGGCACCGCCGCCCGTCCCGCACAACGAAGTCCGGTTGGTGGGATGCGACAAGGGCCGAAAGGCATTTGCCGGATGTTTCGCAAGTCGCAGTCCCGGTAGCCCGACGCCACGGTCCGCTCGATCACCACAAGATGCTACGCAAGAACGGCCAATGTTCGGGGCTGCTGGTATGACAGGCGCCATGGCCCGGCCCGATTGGCCCGGTGGCGCCGATGGGTGGGGGGCGCTGCCCCCCGTTCGGCCTTGCCGACCTCCCCCCGGGATATTTTCAGAGCAAAGAGGGGGTGCGGGTTTTTCCCGGCAGGCGGTGTGCCGTGGCACGGCGTGGCTAGAGCATGTCGCTCGGAAGTGGATTCCGGTTCCGGGCTTTTCGACATGCGAAATCAAAGGGGTAGAACGGGTCGCGTGAATACGAATGAACGCGACACGTTCTAGAGATCGTGCTTTCGGATATTGTGCAGGACTTTCTGAAGCGTGCCGACGAAGGCGGCGCGTTCGGCTTCAGGGATGCCGCGGAACATTTCTTCATGCGCGCGGGCCATGTGGGGCCAGAGCGCCTCGAAGGCCGCGCGGCCGGCCTCGGTCAGCGCCACGCGGGTGGCGCGGCTGTCGCCGGGGTCGGCCTCGCGCCGGATCAGCCCTTCGGCGGCCAGCCCGTCCAGTGCCCGGCTGAGCGTTGACTGTTCGATGACCGAATAGACAGCCAGTTCCCGGATCAGCGGCTTGTCGATCACCGAGAGCGTGGCCAGCGCGCGCATCTTGGCCGTGGTCAGCCCCTGCGCCGCCATCTCCTCGCGCAGCGAGGCGTTGTAGCGGCCCATGATGCGGTTCATCAGGTAGGGGGCGAAATTGGCCAGCCCCATCTCGCCCAGTCGGGGCAGGGTGGCTTCGGCCTGTGGCTCGGGCGGGGGGGCGGCCTCGTTCATGCGCCCAGCCTTTTCGCCGCGTTGAAGCCCGAGCCGCCGCCCAGACCGGGGCCCGGGTGCGTGGAGGCGCCGATATGGATCAGCCCGCGCACCGGGCCGGTGCCGTTGGTGGAATGGGCGAAGGGGCGGAAGATGAAGAACTGGTCGATGGCGCAGTTGCCGCCGTAGGGGTCGCCGCCGACAAGGTTCATGTTCATCGCCTCCAGATCGGCGGGCGAATAGGCGCGGCGGGCCAGCTTGATGGCGTCGAAATCCTTGATGTGGCGACGCAGGATGCCCTCGATCCGGTCGGCGAAGGCCTCGCGCGTGGGCTCGTCCCAGGTGTGCCCGTCGATCTGGCCTGCCGCATCGCCCTTGATGACGCGCGGCGCATCGGGGATCTGCAGCCAGAGCACCGCCTTGCCATCCGGCGCGCGCGAGGGGTCCAGCCGGTGGGGCTGGCCCACGCAGATGGTGGGGGTTTCGGGGAAGAGCCCGCGCTCGGCCTCATTGGCGGATTTGGAGACCGAGTCGATCCCCTCGGCCAGATGGATAAGCGCCACATCGTCCAGCCCCGGGGTCAGCCATTCGGGGTGGCGGTCCAGCGCGAAATGCAGCTGGAAATTGCCGCGCCCGTGGCGGTAGCGTTTCACCGCTTCGCGTTCCTCGGTCATCTGGGTGCCTTCCAGCAGGCGCCCGTAAAGCTGCCCCGGGGCGACCGAGGCCAGCACCGATTTCGCCGCGATCTCCTCGCCGCCTTTAAGCCGGACGCCGCGCACATGGCCGTTATGGACAAGGATTCGCTCGACATCGGCGCCGGTGCGCAGGCTGCCGCCCTTTTCCTCGATCAGCGCCCGGAACGCCTGAACCGCCGCCCCCGCGCCGCCCTTGACCACCGGCGCGCCCGCGGCCTCCAGCGCGAAGGCAATCACCTTGCCCATCTGGCCGGAATAGGTGGCCTCTGGCGTCAGGCCGGTATGCAGCACCCAGGGCGCCCAGAGGGCCTGCACCATCTCGCTTTCGTAAGTGCTTTCCAGCCAGCCCCGCGCCGGCACCAGCGCCTGACCGATCCAGGCCGCAAGGCCCCGCAGCCCGCGCCGCCGCGCCTGGGCGAATAGCAGCTTCGCCGTGGGCCATGACCACAACTCGCCACCCAAGAGCGCAAAGAGGAAGGGCGCGTCGCCCTCGATCTGGCCCACATCGGCGGCGTGGCGGTCGCCCTCGCCCTGTGCCAGCGCGTTCCACGCCGCGATATTGGCGGCGCGGTCGGTGCTTAGCACCAGCGCGCTGCCATCGGGGCGCAGCACGGCGGTGGGGTGGTTGGTGTGGCAGAATTCCAGCCCGTGGTGGGCCAGATCCTCGCCCAGCGCGGCATGCGCGGGCGAGGTCAGGAACAGCACGAAAGTGGCGGCCATCACGTCATGGTGGAAGCCCGGCAGGGTGCATTCCACGGTCAGCATGCAGCCGCCAAGGCGATCTTCGCGCTCCAGCACCAGCACGCGCTTGCCCTTTTTCGACAGCATCGCTGCCGCGACCAGCGCGTTGATGCCGGACCCGATGATGACGTGATCGACCGCCGCCATCGCTTAGCCCGCCGGCACCAGCGCCAGCGCCCGGATGGGCGAGCCGGTGCCGTTCTCGATCTTTAGCGGCGCGGCGACCAGGATGGCGCCCTTGGCGGGCAGCTGGTCCAGGTTCGCCAGGCTTGCCAGCCCGAAGCAATTGTCCCGGTGCAGCATGTTATGCGCCGGAAACGGCGGCTCCATCCCGCCGGCCTGGCCCGCGTCGGTGCCGATGCACTGGCTGCCCCAGCCGACGATGCCCTTGGACAGCAGGTATTCCACGCAGTCAGGCGTCGGCCCGGGCGAATGCGGCCCGGTCTCGTCGGTGTTCAGGAAAAGGTCCTCGTCATGGGCGCGCTTGTCCCAGTCGGTGCGCATGACCACCCACTCGCCGCGGCCGATCTCGCCATGCTCGGCCTCCCAGGCCTTTACATGATCGGCAGTCAGCAGGAAGTCCGGGTTCTCGCCCGCTTCCCTGGAGCAATCGATGACATTGACCGGCGCCACCACGCGGCCGATGGCCAGCGTGTCGGTATAGCCGTCCTCGTAGTCCTTGCCGGTGATCCAGTGATGCGGCGCGTCGAAATGGGTGCCCGAATGCTCGCCCAGCACCAGCCAGTTCCAGGCGAAGAACGGCCCGTCGGCGTCATATTCGCTGATCTTGTGGATCTCCACCTTAGGGGTGTTCTTGGCGAAATCCGGCGGCAGTTGCAGGATCGGCGTCTTCGGGCCCAGCGTGCCTGAGCAGTCCACCACCTTGATGTTGCCCGAGGCCAGGGCCCCGGCAAGCGCCTGCAGTGTCTGTGATGCGGTCATGGTCGATCTCCCTGTTGAAAGCCCGTGGTTGAAGCCCGCCGTCATGGCCCCTCGGCCCTGTCTGCCCCGTTCCGGTCCGGTACGGCAAGCCCCGACGGAATTTTGAACCTGAAATAATTCTGGACAAGCATTTGTGCGTTTGCAAGTATAAATCGTCTTCAGGGAGCTTGCATGGCGCAGGAATACGACGCGGTGATCATCGGGGCCGGGCACAACAGTCTTGCCTGCGCGGTGCATCTGGCCAAACGGGGCTGGAAGGTCGGTGTCTTTGAACAGGCGGTTGAACCCGGCGGCGCGGTGCGCACGGGGGAATACACGCTGCCCGGCTTCCGGCATGACTGGGCGGCGATGAACCTGTCGCTGTTTGCAGGGTCCGGTTTCATGAAGGAGTACGGCACGGCGCTGGCGGGGCAGGGCCTGGATTTCGTGCCGGTGGACAAGCCCTTCACCAGTGCCTTTCCTGACGGCCGCTGGCTGGGGGTCAGCACCGATGCAGCCGCGACGGTAGCAGGGATCCGTGCGTTTTCCGAGCGTGACGCCGAGACCTGGCAGAAGCTGGCAAAGGCCTTTCCGGGCGAGGCGGCGCATATCTTCGCGCTTCTGGGCGCGCCCATGCGGAAGCGTGCAATTTCATCTTTCCTCTGGCGGTTGTGGCGCGAGCGGGGCCTGGGTGGCGCGCTGGACATGGGCCGCTTCCTGGCCATGAGCCCGCGCGCCTGGCTGGAGGAAACCTTCGAATCGCCGCATCTGCGCGCCACGCTGGGCGCCTGGGGGATGCATCTGGATTTCGCCCCCGATATCGCCGGCGGGGCGCTGTTTCCGTATCTGGAGGCGATGGCGGGCAGCGCTTTCGGCATGGTGCTGGGCAAGGGCGGCGCGGATGTGATGATCCGGGCGCTGGTGGCGGAGTTGGAGGCACGGGGCGGCAGTGTGACCTGTGGCGCGCCTGTGGCGAAGGTGGTGCACCGTGGCCGAAAGGCGCGGGGGGTCGAACTGGCCAATGGCACGCAGGTCACCGCCCGGCGCGCAGTGATCGCCAATGTCGCGCCGGCGGCCCTGGTCAGGCTGACCGAGGGCACGCGCAATGCCGCCTTCGACGAACGGATGGCCCGTTTCGCCCATGCGCCGGGCACGATGATGCTGCATCTGGCGATGGACGGGCTGCCGGACTGGGCGGCGGGCGAGGCACTGAAATCCTATGCCTATGTCCACCTCGCCCCCTCGCTGGACCAGATGGCGCGCACCTATGCGCAGGCAAAGGCCGGTCTGCTGCCCGACGAGCCGGTGATCGTAGTGGGCCAGCCCACCGTCTTCGACCCTTCCCGCGCGCCAGAGGGCAAGCATGTGCTGTGGATGCAGGTGCGCATGGTGCCGGGCGCCATTCAGGGCGATGCGGCAGGGCAGATCACGGCGGCCGACTGGGTGGACGCCGCCGAGCCGATGGCCGCCCGCGCGCTGGACATACTGGAACGCTACGCGCCGGGCAGCCGCGCGAAGATCCTTGGCCAGCGCATCGTCTCGCCGCCGGATCTGGAGGCCGACAACCCCAATTTGGTCGGCGGCGATCAGGTCTGCGGCAGCCACCACCTGTCACAGCACTTTCTTTTCCGCCCCGCGCGTGGATACTCTGACGGCAGCACGCCCATCGAGGCGCTGCACCTGACCGGCGCGGCCGTCTGGCCCGGCGGCGGCACCGGGGCGGGGCCGGGCTTCCTGCTGGCGCAAAGGCTGGCGGGCAAGTGAATGAAGATGAAGGCAACCAACGGGGAAACCACCATGAAGATGAAACGCAGAACGCTGTTGCAGATGTCGGCGGCTTCCGTCGCCGCGGGGATGACCGGCACGCTGGCCCTGCCGCGTGCCTTGCGGGCGCAGGAAATCGACGATCTGGTCATCGCCTATAACGTCAACCTGCCCAGTTGGGACCCCACCACCGGCCCCTCGGCCGTGAATCCCACGATTCAGGGGCTCTACCAGTCGGTCTTTGACCAGTACATCCTGCAGCAGCCGGACCTGTCGCCGGCGCCGGGCCTCTTGACCGACTGGGGCTGGAACGAGGACCGCACGCAGGTCTGGATGGACGTGCGCGAGGGCGTCAAATGGCATGACGGCTCTGACTTCACGGC
>SKNG01000236.1 GCA_007120685.1 Paracoccaceae bacterium
AGGGGCTCAAAGGCGTCGCGCGTCGCGGTCGAGCCGCCGGTGATCTGCAGCCCGAAAGCCCGGCTCAGCGTGCCCATCGCCCCCGCCACGCGGCGCTGCATGTCGGTCTTCGAATAATCCGCCACCGGCAGACCCATCGCCGCCAGCGCCTCGTTGTGATAGGCGGCCGCCGCCGGCCCATGCACCACGCGCACAGAGTCCCAGTCCAGATCCATCTCCTCGGCGACCATGGCGGCCAGCGTGGCAAATACGCCCTGACCCATCTCGGACCGCCCCATCACCAGCGTCACCCCTTCGCCATCGATCACCACAAAGGGGTTCAACGCTGCTCCCTGTTCCGGGCTCAGCGGATTCTCGAAGGGCTGGTTCAGCCGCCAGACACCGAAAGCCGCGCCCCCGGCCACGGCGACCGAACCCACCAGCAGCGTGCGCCGCGTGATCTTTCCCCAACGGCCCATGGCTCACGCCCCCTCTGACAGCCGCCCGGCGGCATCGTGGATGGCCAGACGGATCCGGCTGTAGGCACCGCAGCGGCAAAGGTTGCCGGCCATCCAGTCGTCGATCTCGGCATCGCTGGGTGCCGGGTTGTCGGCCAGCAGGGCGGCGGCCTGCATGATCTGACCGGGCTGGCAATAGCCGCATTGCGCGACCTGATGGTGCACCCATGCCGCCTGCACTGCATGCAGCGCCCCCGGGCTGCCCAGCCCCTCGATGGTCAGCACCTCGCCCCAGACATCGCCCAGCGCCACCTGGCAGGACCGCACCGCCTCGCCATCGATATGCACGGTGCAGGCCCCGCAAGCCGCCACCCCGCAACCGAACTTCGTACCGGTGAGGCCAAATTCATCGCGCAGCACCCACAAGAGCGGCGTATCCGCAGGGGCATCCGTGTCGTAGCTCTCTCCGTTGATCGTCAGCGTGGCGGTCATGGCATCCTCCGACTCTGCCAATTTATGACACTGTGGACCAATTTTGTCAGCATGTAAATTGACATTCTGGGCATGAAACGTCAGATTGCCAGCAATGCAGCAACCCGTCGACCTTGAGATCAACCTCGATCCGCGCCGTGCCACCATTCTGGGGGCAGCTTTCGACACGTTTTGCCGCTATGGCTTTCGGCGCAGCTCGATGGATGACATCGCTCGCGCCGCCGGTCTGTCGCGCGCGGCGCTCTACCTGCACTTCGCCAACAAGCAGGACATCTACCGCTCGTTGATCCAGCAGTACTTCATCGTGACCGAGACGCGCGCCGCGGCGGCCCTGCGTCCGGGCATGCCAGCCGACGCGGCGCTGGCCGCATTCTTTGCCGCCAAGGCTGGCCCGGAACTGGAAACCATGCTCGCCTCGCCCCACGGACAGGAGCTGCTGGATGCGAATGCCGCCACCGCCGCCGACATCGTGCACAGCGGCGAGGCACGGATCGCCGCCATCCTGGCGGACTGGCTGCGGGCCGAGACTGTGGCGGGGCGGATCGTGCTGCCGGACACGGCCGAAGACACCGCAAACACTCTTGTCGCAGCACTTGCCGGTCTGAAATCGCCCGGAACCGGGATTAACGGCTTCCGCAATGGCGCGAACCGACTGGCAAGACTGGCGGGGCGCGGACTGGCTGCCGCGCCCCCCGTGCCGGACCCGGCCTGAACCGGCATGCCCGTTTCGGGCCGGCGGTGGTAGCGCTCTCTGACCGGCCCTTGCGAGTTTCGGCCCCTGCGAGTTGGCCCTTGCTACACCACCACCACCCGCGTGCCGCGCGCGACCCGGCCGTAGAGATCGATCGCATCGTGATTGATCATCCGGAAACACCCGGCCGAGGCCCGCCGGCCGATAGACCGCCATTCCGGCGTGCCGTGGATACGGATCCCCTCGTCACGGCCATTGGCGATGGTGCGCAGGTAAAGCGCGCGCGCGCCCAGCGGGTTGCGCGGCCCACCCGGCTGGCCGTCGGCCCAGCGTTCCAGCGACGGGTCGCGTTCGATCATGTTGCGTGTCGGCGTCCAGCGCGGCCAATGGGCAGTGCGATAGATCACCGCCTCGCCGGTCCAGCCAAGCCCCTCGCGCCCTATGCTGATGCCGTAGCGCAGTGCAAATCCGTCCTCCAGCACCAGATAGAGCAGCGCGTTGTGCGACTCGATCAGGATGGTGCCGGGCGGCTGGTCGATGGGATAGCGCACCACCTGGCGATGAAAGACCTCGGGGATCTGCTCGATCGGCACGGCCGGGATCACATGCGCCCCGTCGCGCCGCGATGCATAACTCAGCGGCTCGAACACCGGCGGCTCTGGTGGAATGAGGGGCCCGTCACAGGCGGCCAGTGGCATGAGCGCGGCGCCGGCCGAACAGAGAAACAGGCGACGGGACAGACCGGGCATGGCGGATGCAACCTTCTGAAGCGGCATTCAGCTTGATGGATAACACAGATTAACGCCGATCAAGGCTTTATGTTCCATGCTCGGCCGCTTACTCAGAGCGACGTGCGCAAATGCCACAATTCGGGGAACAGTTCGACCTCCAGCATCCGGCGCAGGTAACTGACCCCGGCGGTGCCCCCGGTGCCGCGCTTGAAGCCGATCACGCGCTCCACGGTGGTGACGTGGTTGAAGCGCCAGCGACGGAAGTAATCCTCGAAATCGACCAGCTTCTCGGCGAGTTCGTAAAGCTCCCAGTGCTGCTCGGGTTCGGCATAGACGGCGCGCCAGGCGGCCTCGACGGCCTCATGCGGGCGCCAGGGCTGGCGCAGGTCGCGCCCGGTCACCTCGGCCGGGATGGCAAAGCCGGCCCCGGCCAGCCGCGCGATGGCGACATCGTAAAGCGACGGACGCGCCAATTCGGCCTCCAGCGCCTCGGTCAGGTCAGGGCGATGGGCATGGGGGCGCAGCATGGCCGTGTTGCGGTTGCCCACGGCATATTCGATCAGCCGGTACTGCCAGGACTGAAACCCCGAGGACTGGCCCAGTTCCTCGCGAAACCGTGTGTAGTCGCTGGGGGTCATGGTGCGCAGCACGTCCCAGGCGTTGTTGAGCTGCTCGAAGATGCGCGCCACGCGGGCCAGCATCTTGAAGGCCGGGCGCATGTCGCCGCTGCCCAACTGCGCGCGCGCGGCGCCGATCTCATGCAGCGCCAGTTTCATCCACAGCTCGGATGTCTGGTGCTGGATGATGAACAGCATCTCGTCATGGGCGCGGGTGCGCAGCTTCTGCGCGTTCAGCACGGCATCTAGGGCGAGGTAATCAGTATAGGACATGCGGCCGTCAAAGGCCATCTGCGCGCCTTCCTGCGCGGGGTCATAGGCTTTGCTCATGGGTAGTCTCCGAAAGGGGGGAAAGGTCAGCGGATGATCGCGCCCCCGACCCGCGCATTCAACGCTCCCACCATCGCCAGCCGCCGCCACAGTGCCACCCAGCCTTGCGGCCGGCAAAGCGGCGGCAGGCCGGCCCCCTTCATCTTGCCCCAAATACGCTGGGGGGTGAGCCCGGAACGGGCGAGGGGGGCAACGCCCCCCTGTCCGCGCGCCGCAGGTGCGCGGCCCGGCCCAACGCCCGGGACAGCCCGGCAGGGCTGCGCCCGGGGGGCGGGAGCCCCACCGGCCCGGTGAAACCCGACGCTCACGTCACCCGCGCCCGCACGCGATATTCCGCCCGGTCCCAGGCGCGGGTCGCCATCACCTCGGCCAGCACCGAAACCGCCTTCTCCACATCCTCGGGCCCGATGAACAACGGCGTGAAGCCGAAGCGCAGGATGTCCGGCGCTCGGAAATCGCCGACCACGCCACGCGCGATCAGCGCTTGCATGATCGCATACCCCTCCGGATGGCGGAAACTCACCTGGCTGCCGCGCATCGCGTGATCGCGCGGCGTGGCGAGCTTCAGATCCGGGCAGGCCGCCTCTACCCCGGCGATGAAGGCATCGGTCAGTTCCAGCGCGCGCGCGCGCAGATCGCCCATGTCGACCGTTTCCCAGATATCGAGCGAGGCCTCCAGCGCGGCGAGTTGCAGCACTGGCGGCGTGCCCACGCGCAGCCGCGCCACGCCGGGGGCGGGGCGGTAATCGGGGTCGAAGTCGAAGGGCGCGTCATGGCCCAGCCAGCCGCAGAGCGCCGGGCGCACGCGGGACTGATGGCGCGGGGCGACATAGGCGAATGCCGGGCCGCCGGGGCCGGAATTGAGGTACTTGTAGGTGCAGCCGGCGGCGAAATCGGCGCCCGATCCGGCCAGATCGACCGGCAGCGCGCCGGCCGAATGCGCCAGGTCCCAGATCGTCAGTGCGCCCTTTTCATGCGCCCGGGCGGTGATCGCACGCATATCATGCTTGCGCCCGGTGCGGTAATCGACCTCGGTGATCATTGTTACCGCCACGCTGTCGTCGATGGCCTCCATCACCTCTTCCGGGGCCACCGTGCGCAGGCTGTAGCCCTGGCCCAGCATCGCGCTGAGACCCTGCGCCATGTAAAGGTCGGACGGAAAGTTGCCGGTGTCGGACAGGATCACCCGCCGGTCCGGCCGCATCTCCAGCGCCGAGGCGAGAAGCTGGAAGATCTTGATCGACAGCGTGTCGCCCATCACCACGCTGTCGGGCTCGGCGCCGATCAGCCGGGCGACGCGGTTGCCCACGGCCATCGGCATCGCCTCCCACCCCGCCTTGTTCCAGCCACCGATCAGCAGCTTGCCCCATTCTTCGGTGATGGTCTGCCCCACCCGCTCTGCCACAGCCTTGGGCAGCGGGCCGAGCGAATTGCCGTCCAGATAGATCACTCCCTCGGGCAGGTCGAACTGGCGGCGGGTGAGCGCGAAATCGGTGGGCATGGCAGCAACCTCTGAAATCCGGCGAGCCGCCCTGCGGCCCGTGCCGGGCAAGAGTAGCGCTGGGGCCGGTTTATTTCAAGCTTGAAAATATACCCAGCCGGCCCGGGTCGCTGGCGGATCTCTGCGGGGCCGGTCGGTGCGGGACGATGCCACTGCCCGGCTTACAGCCAGTCGCGCAGGATCGGGATGAGCGGCAGGTCGGCGGCGGGCATCGGATAGGCGCGCAGATCGGCCGGGCGCACCCATTTCAGCGCCTGCCCCTCGCGCGGGGTCAGATGACCCTGCCACTTCCGGCAGGCAAAGAGCGGCATCAGCAGGTGGAAATCAGGATAGGCATGGCTGGCAAAGGTCAGCGGCGCCAGACAGGAAGCCCAGGTCTCGATCGCCAGTTCCTCGTGCAATTCGCGCATCAAGGCGGCTTCCGGCGTCTCGCCCGGCTCGACCTTGCCGCCGGGGAATTCCCACAGGCCGGCCATCGCCTTGCCCGCGGGGCGCTGGGCGATCAGCACGCGCCCGTCAGCGTCGATCAGGGCGACGGCGGCGACGAGGACCAGTTTCATGCGTTCTGCCGGTGGCAGGCGGGGCGGGGGGCGCTGCCCCCCGTCGCCTGACGGCGACTCCCCCCGGGATATTTGCAGAGCAAAGATGAGACAGGCATCAGGAACGGTAATCGGCGTTGATGGCGATGTATTGATGCGTCAGATCACAGGTCCAGACCGTCGCGCGGCCCTGGCCGAGGCCCAGGTCGACGCCGATGTCCAGTTCCTGCTGACGCATGTAGGCGGCGCCATCTTCCTCGCGGTAATCGGGGTGCACCAGCCCCTCGGTGGCGACCGGGATGGTGCCGAGGCGGATCGCCAGCTTGTCACGGTCGGCCAGCGCGCCTGACTTGCCCACGGCCATCACGATGCGCCCCCAGTTGGGGTCTTCCCCGGCGATGGCGGTCTTGACCAGGGGCGAATTGGCGATGGCCAGCGCGCAGCGTTTCGCATCCAAGTCGCTGGCCGCGCCGGTGACGGTGATTTCGACGAATTTCGTCGCCCCCTCGCCGTCACGCACCACCTGATGGGCGAGATCCATCATCACCCGGCCCAGCGCGGCCTCGAAGGCGGCGGTCTCGGGGCTGGCGGGGTCGTCGATGGGGGGCGCCTTGCTGCGGCCGGTGGCGGCGACCAGCAGCGTGTCCGAGGTGGAGGTGTCGCTGTCCACGGTGATGGCATTGAAGCTGCGGTCGGTCTGGCGGCTGACCATGGCCTGCAGCAGCGGGCGGGGCAGGGCGGCGTCGGTGAAAATGAAGACCAGCATTGTGGCCATGTCCGGCGCGATCATCCCCGAGCCCTTGGCGATGCCGGCGATGTGCACTGTCTCGCCGCCGATCTCGATTTCGGCGCCGGCGCCCTTTGGGAAGGTATCGGTGGTCATGATCGCCAGGGCGGCTTGCGCGAGGGTATCGGGCGCGGCGCTCTCGGCCAGGGTGTCGATCACCTCGATCACCCGCTCATGCGGCAGCGGCTCGCCGATGACGCCGGTCGAGGCGGTGAAGACGCGGCTTTCCGGCAGGCCGAGCCGGGCGGCGACGGCAGCGCAGATGGCCTGCACCGAGGCCGCGCCCCGCGCGCCGGTGAAGGCATTGGCATTGCCCGAATTGACCAGGATCGCCGCGCCGCTGTCGGCATCAAGGCTGCCGGCGGGCACCAGCTTTGCCTGGCAGTCCAGCACCGGGGCCGCGCGGGTTTGCGAGCGGGTGAAACTGCCAGCCAGCACGGTGCCGGGCGCCAGTTCGGCCAGCATCACGTCCGGCCGCCCCTGATAACGCACCCCGGCGGCGCAGGCCGAAAGCCGCAGCCCGTCGATGGCCGGCAGCTGCGGAAATCCGCCGGCCGGCGCCAGCGGCGAGACGGTCGCGGCCTTCGATCCACTGGCGGCGCTGCCCGCGGGCGTGGGGGCCGCCGTGTTCCGGCCGGCTTCCAGCGCTTTGGCGCGCGCCTTCCATTTCCGTGTCTTGGCCCGTTGCCGTTTTGCCTTGCTGCCCATCACATGCCCATCCCTGATGACAGCGCGCGCCAGTTGCCAGTGGACGGCGCCTTGGTTGCAAGCCGGGGCCGGCCCAGGCCGGACCGGATCAGTCGTCCAGCAGGGTGGCGTCACCCAGAAGCGCGGGGTCCACCCCGTCGGAAAGGTTCTCGACGTCGGTGCCGGCGCGCAACTCGGCCATGACGGCCTGCGCCGCTTCCTGCTGCAGTTCGGAGAGCAGTTGCTCACGTACCTCTTCCAGCGGCGGCACCGAGGCAACCCGGCTATCGATAAGGCGCACCACATGCCAGCCGAAACGGGTCTGGACAGGGCCAGAGACTTGCCCGGGTTCCAGCGCCATCACCGCTTGCTCGAACGGGGCGATCATCACGCCCGCGCCGAACCAGCCCAGGTCGCCGCCCTGCGCCGCCGAGCCATCGCGCGACACCTCGCGCGCCACATCGGCGAAATCCTCGCCCGCCTCCAGCCGCGCGACAACGGCGGCGATTTCCTCCTCGGTCTCCACCAGGATATGCGCGGCGTTATATTCCGTCTCTGGCTCGCCCTCGGCGAATTCGGCAGCGAAGGCCTCATAGGCACTGGCTATGGCCTCCTCGGTCACCAGATCGGCCAGGGCCGCCGTCATCGCGGCGTTGGAAATGAAGTTGCGTACCTCGTTGTCCAGCATCAACCGGTCACGCCGCCCAAGTTCATCGGTGCCGGACTGGCGCAGCAGTTCCTGGTCGATCAGTTGCTCGACAATGGCTGGAAACAGCGTTTCCGGCGGGATCTGCTGGAACTGCGGCGGCAACTGACCGCGCAGCGCGATGGCGTGGCCCAGCGTGATCTCGGTCTCGCCGACGCGGGCGAGCACGGTATCGGCATCGGCCCGGGTTTCGGTGATGGCCGGCAGGGAAACCCCGCCGATGAGGATAGCCAGCGCGGCGCTGCGGAAAAACGAAGGCATGCGGTTGCTCCCGTCTCCGCGCGGCGGCGGAGCCTGTGATTGACACCAGAAGGGCCGCCGCTTACATCGCAACTCGGTGTTGCGCGTCAGGCGACGGCCCGCTTGCGTCTCTTCTTAGGGAAGCCCGGGCGGACGGGCAACCCCCGGGGCGCGCATGCCTGTTTGCCCCGGCCGTCAGGAAAACGCCCGGCAGTGCAGGACAGGCCACGGGCAGCGCAGCAGCAAGGGGCGGTGACGCAAACATGTTGGGTCTTGGAGCGATCGGCCGCAAGGTCTTCGGCACGGCGAACGACCGCAAGGTAAAGGCGGTTCGGCCGCTGGTGGAGAAGATCAACGCTCTGGAGCCCGAGTTTCAGGCGCTGGACGACGCCGGGCTGGTGGCCCGCACCGAGGCGCTGAAAGCCCGCCACGCAGAGGGCGAGAGCCTGGACGATCTGTTGCCGGAAGCCTTTGCCAACTGCCGCGAGGCCGCGCGCCGGGCGCTGGGCCTGCGCGCCTTTGACGTACAGTTGATCGGCGGCATCTTCCTGCACAAGGGCAATATCGCCGAGATGAAGACCGGCGAGGGCAAGACCCTGGTCGCCACCTTTCCCGCCTATCTGAACGCGCTGACCGGGCGTGGCGTGCATGTGGTCACGGTCAACGACTATCTGGCGCGGCGCGATGCCGGCTGGATGGGCAAGGTATATGCCAAACTGGGCCTGACCGTGGGCGTGGTGGTGCCGCATCAGCCGGACGAGGAAAAGCGCGCCGCCTATCAGGCCGATATCACCTATGCCACCAACAACGAGCTGGGCTTCGACTATCTGCGCGACAACATGAAGGTGCAGCTGGATCAGATGATGCAGCGCGGGCACCATTTCGCCATCGTGGACGAGGTCGACTCGATCCTGATCGACGAGGCGCGCACGCCGCTGATCATCTCCGGCATGTCGGACGACCGGACCGATCTGTATCTGAAGGTCAACGCGCTGATCCCGCATGTGCGCGAGGAGCATTTCACGCTGGACGAGAAGATGCGCCTGGTCACCTGGACCGACGAAGGCACCGAGTTCATCGAGGAAAAGCTGCACGAGGCCGGGCTGCTGCCCGAGGGCCAGGCGCTATACGGGCCGGAATCGACGACGCTGGTGCATCACATCAACCAGGCGCTGCGCGCGCA
>SKNG01000082.1 GCA_007120685.1 Paracoccaceae bacterium
TGCGCGTGCCGACCTCGCCATCCTCGAAATAATCGATGGAAACGCTCTGTATGGTGCCTTCGGCCGTGCCCTCCATAATGGCCTGGTCGATGTCGCCCTCGTTACCCAGGCTGAAACCGGTACCTTCGACCGTGATCGTATAGACGCCCTCGTCACCGAAGAAGGGGAGGGTTCTCGGCTCGGCTAGCAGCACGATGCGGTTGTCGGTGATCTCCTCCAGCGTCAGGTCAGGGCCGAAGCCGAACAGGAAAATGATGGGGTTGAAGGGCTCTAGAGGGTCATCGAATTCAAGCTGAAACTCTGCCAGCGCTGCATTAAGCGTGCCGTCTTCCATAAGCTGGTCGAATTCATCGCTCCTGAACGTCTCTGGCATGACCGGCATTCCTTCCTGTTGCGCGTTATCAGCCGAGGGTTGACCTGCACCTTCTGATTGTCAACCCGCAGAGGCCGAATTGCGGCATAGGTTTGCCGAAAAAGTGTCTCGCAGATTCCGTTTTTGTTTCAGATGCTTTGCCGCTCCGGTGCTGGCCAAAGGGCAGCCTGCGCGCTTGACATGGATCAAGGCCGGTCGCGCCTGAAAGAGGGATAATTGACGCAAGCAAGGCACCAGACGCCTATCCCGGCCCCATCCGGCGGCAAATGCAAATGGAGCAGATAAACATGACTTATCAGCTTTTCCCCATTGGCCCAAGCGAGACGGTTCATGACGAGGTCGCTTTCGAGCAGTGGCGCGGGCAAAGCGCGGAACTGGCCGATGGTGGCGCCGTCGTGATCTGGTTCGACACCCGCGACACCAGCGACATGGGCACGTTCAGCGACAATGCGGTCATGGCCCGGCGCTATGACAGCGAGGGCAACCCGGTCGGGCCCGAGCGGATTGTCGCCGAGGTGGACAATTACCTGCGCCCGGTCGTCACAGGGCTGGAGGGCGGTGGTTACGTCATCGGCTGGCGCGGCGGCGATTTTCCGCGCTTTGCCGTCTTCGATGCCGATGACGAACCATTGCAACAGGGCACGCTGTCCACGCCCCAGCGCGTTCACACGTTTCAGGACGGAAGCACCGGCACCGCCGACGCAAGCGCCTGGATGTCCACGGCCGGGCCTCTCTACTGGGATCTCACAAGCCTCGACAGCGGCGGTTTCGCCTTCACCTGGCAGGGGCGGAGCGAAAGCACCATGCGCATGTCCGCTGCCGACAACAGCTTCACCCAGACCTTTGACGCGGCGGGAAACCCGCTGGGGACACCGGTGGCTCTTGGGCCCTGGGCCGGTGTCGGCGGCGGCAGCCACGCCATCACGACACTCGGCGGCGCCATGCTCGAAGACGGGCAATACGCCCTTTTGATCAGTCTACCGCCGGACGAGACCGAGCGTGACCAGACCAGCGCTGCGGTGCGCGTGTTCAACGAGGATGGCTGGCCAGCTGGCGATCCTGTTCTGCTCGACCCGGACACGCCCGGCAATCAGTATCCCCGCGACATCGTCACCCTTGCCGATGGCAGCCTGCTGGCGGCCTGGTACACCTCGGCCTCGGCGGATGATGGCGGCGGTGCCAAGCTGCGGCGGCTGGATGGGGACGGCACGCCACTGGACGCAGGCACCCGGATCGAGGGCGGCAGCACCGGCAACACCTGGGTTACTCCGATGGAGGACGGTGGCTGGCTGGTATCCTGGCATATGCCCACATCAGCAGGGCGGGGCTTTGATCAACGCGCGCAACGCTACGATGCCGAAGGCAATACTGTTGGCGAGGTCACTCAGATCGCCTCTGTCCGCACTGATCCTGACCGAACCGATTTCGGTTTTTCGGGGTTTGCCGATCCCGGTGACTTTATCGCGCTGGAAGGCGGCCCGCTGCTTGGTCTTTTCAACGGTTTTGTCTTCGAGCGCGGCGAGGAAGGACTGTTGCGCGACGATCACGACGTCTTCATCCGGCCCTTCGCGCCCGAGGTTCTGGGCAGCGGCGGCGACGTTGTGCTGGAAGCCGGCGCAATCGGCACCGCGCTTTTCGGGCTGGAGGGCAATGACACGCTGATCGGGGGCCCCGGCGACGATTTTCTGGTCGGTGGGCCGGGCGATGACCTGCTGCTGGGCGGCGAGGGCATCAACATGGCGGTGTTTTCCGGCCGCCCGGCGGATTACGACATCGCCCGGGGGCCGGATGGCCAGCTGATCGTCACCGACCTGCGCGATGGCAGCCCCGACGGCACCGACACGCTGGAAAACATCGCCCTGCTGCAGTTTGCCGGGCGTGGCGCGTTCGACCGCGAGATCGTCGCGGTGGCCGATCTGGAACTCGACGCCACGATGACCGGGCAGGTGACCGGCCCGCAGGGCCAGCCGATGGTCGGCGTCATGCTGACGCTCAGCGCCGAGGGCTGGCCGGACCAGACCGCGAGCAGCGATGCCGGCGGCGGTTTCACCGTAACCATGGCCGAGGGCGTGGGCGGCCGGCTGGATGCTGCGCATGATTATGACCCTGCCAGCGACGGAACCATCACCGCCGGCGATGCGCTGGATGCGCTGCGCATCGCGGTGGGGTTGCAGCCTTCCTTCGGCCCGGCGCAGGCGCAGAACTACATCGCCGCCGATTTCAACGGCGACGGGCGGGTGACGGCCGGCGATGCGCTGGACATTCTGCGCGTGGCGGTGGGGCTGGAGGCCGAGCACGCGCCACGCTGGGTGTTTCTGGACAGCGCGACCGACTGGGACGGCGTGGTTCAGGGCGGGCAGATCGACTATCAGCCGGGCATCGCCTTCGGACCACTGGCCGGCGAGACGGAGATGGGCCTGACCGGCATCCTGATCGGAAGCCTGACCGAGGTGGTCTAGAAGGCTGCTGAAGAAGGAAAACGAGCTGTGCCCGCAAGGAAACTGTTCCTCTCCCTCCTTATCGATCTGAAAAGAAGGGCGGCGCCCGAAGGCCCGGACGCCAACTACCCTGTAGCCCGGATCAGACAGCCCCGCGCAGCAGCCGGTCGCCAGCAGTGGGATCGTGGTCAGGGCAAAAGCGCGCGGTTAGGAAAGCACTCTGAAGCACCTGGAGGCTGCCCTTTCCCTGCCCGGTGTGGGTGGCGGGGGCGTTCGGGGCGTCACAGATGCCGGGTAGCGCCCCCGTCCACGCGCAGGCTCTGGCCGGTGACATAGCTGGAATCGTCGGTCAGCAGAAAGGCCGCGGCCTTTGCCTGTTCCTCGACCCGGGCGATCCGGCCCAGCGCCGCCTTGTCTGCATGCTTGCCCACGTCCAGGCTGTCGGTAAAGCCCGGCAACAGGCAGTTCATGCGGATATTGGCCTTGCCATAGCGGTCCGACACCAGTTTCGAGAAGGCCGACACCCCCACGCGGTAGACGCTGGAGGTGGGAAACAGCAGGCTGGGCTCCATCGCCGAATAGCTGGTGATCACCACGATGGACCCGCCGCCCTGCTTTTCCATCTCCGGCACCACGCGCTGCACCGTCTCGATCACCGGGCGCAGAACCAGCGCATGGCCGCGGTCCCATTCGGCCAGCGGGATCTCCAGCAGATCGCCCTTCGGCGGGCTGCCGACATGGATGAGCACCGCATCGATGCGCCCATAGGTCCGCAACGTCAGATCGATCAGCGCGTGCAGATCCTCCAGCAACTCGGCCCGGCCGCGATGGGCCACGCCGCCCAGTTCGGCCGCCAGCGCCTCGCAGGAGGTCGAGGGCGACATCAGCGCCAGCCGATAGCCGCGCGCATGCATCTCGCGCGCGATGGCCGCGCCCATGCCGCGCCCGCCGCCGATGATCATGCAGGTCTTCTCGCCCATCCCCGTCTCCCTTGCCCGTGCGATATGCCGGCGTCAGGATCACGGCGCCCGCTCGGCAAGTCAAGCGCGCCCCGCCGCCGCCCTGCGCCCCCATCTTGCGCCTTCCGGCGTTTGCTGCTTGCATGCCAGTCTGCATGACAATGGGTCGGCGATGGGGGCAGAGATGGCGGACGGGGCGAATACCAACAGCCTGAACGGGGCCGAGGCGCTGGTGCGTATGCTGCAGGCCCATGGCGTGCGCCATGTCTTCGGCCTGTGCGGCGATACCGGGCTGCCCTTTTATGACGCCATGCGCGGGCTGGACCACGGCATGACCCATGTGCTGACGCGTGACGAACGCTCGGCCACCTACATGGCCGATGGCTATGCCCGCGTCACCGGCCGGGTGGGCGTGTGCGAGGGGCCATCGGGCGGCGGGGCGACCTATATCCTGCCGGGGCTGATCGAGGCCTCCGAAAGCTCGATCCCGGTGCTGGCCATCACCACCGACATCTCGGTCGCCAGCTACGGCAAGTTCCCCCTGACCGAGGTCGATCAGGACGCGCTGATGCGCCCGCTGACGAAGTGGAACACGGTGATCCGTCGCGCCGATCATGTGCCGCGCATGGTGCGCGCGGCGTTTCGCGCCATGACCACGGGCCGGCCGGGCGCCGCGCATCTGGGCCTGCCCTATGACGTGCAGTATGACGCCGTCGATCCCGCCGATATCTGGGCCGACGAGCGGCTGGGCGAATACCCTGCCTACCCGCAGGCGCCCCAGCCCGGCGCGGCCGAGGCGGCGCTCGACGCGATCCTTTCGGCGCGCAAGCCGCTGATCGTCTGCGGGGGCGGCGTGGTGATCGCGGGCGCGATGGACGTGCTGGAACGGATCGCCGCACGGCTGGACATTCCGGTGGCGACCTCGATCTCCGGCCAGGGGTCGCTGGCGGAAACGCATCCCTGCTGCGTGGGTGTCGTGGGCTCGAACGGCGGCACGGATCAGACATGGGAGGCGATGACCGGCGCCGATCTGGTGGTCTTCATGGGCTGCCGCGCGGGATCCACCACCACCGCCCGGTGGGAGGCGCCGGGCCCGGCCACGCGCGTGGTGCATTTCGACAGCGACCCGATGGTGCCGGGCGCGAACTACCCGGCCGAGGTGGTGGTGCTGGGCGACCTGCGCCTGGCGCTGGAACAGCTTGAAGCCGCGATTGACGCGCGCGAAGGGGTGGTCTCGCGCCCCCTGCCCCGGTTCGGCGGCACCGCCATGGTCGCCGATATCCGCGCACGGAAATTCGCGGGCTTTCAGGCGCTTGCCAGTGCCGGCGAAACCCCCATCCGCCCCGAACAGGTGGTCGCCAGCCTGCAGACCCTTCTGCCCGAGGACGCCACGCTGGTATCCGACCCCGGCACGACCTGCCCTTATCTCTCGGCCTATTTCACCCTACCGCGCGCGGGGCGGCATTTCATCACCAACCGGGCGCATGGTGCGCTGGGCTATTCCATGGCCGCGGCGCTGGGGGCCTGGTACGGGCGGCCGGACCGAAAGGTGGTGGCGCTGATGGGCGACGGCTCTTTCGGCTTTACGGTGGGCGAGCTGGAAACCGTCTGCCGCGCCCGCGCGCCGATCACCTTTGTCGTGATGTCCAACGCCGCCTTCGGCTGGATCAAGGCCAGCCAGAAGGCCGACAAGGGCGCGCGCTATTACAACGTGGATTTCGGCCGCACCGACCATGCAGCCATTGCCGCCGCCTATGGGCTGCCCTCCTGGCGGGTGACGGACCCGGGCGAACTGGACGCCGCCCTGCGCGCGGCGCTGGCGGTGGACGGGCCGACGCTGGTCGATATCGTCGCCCAGCCGCTGGAAGAGGCCGCGGCGCCGGTGCGCCGCTGGATGGGATAGGCGAGCATGGCAGCGCGTCATGTGGTGGTGGTGGGCGCCGGGATCGTCGGCGCGTCGGCGGGGATCTGGCTGCGCCGCGCGGGCGTCGAGGTCACGCTGGTGGACCGTGCGGCACCGGGCACGGGCACCTCGCACGGCAATGCCGGAGTGCTGGCGGCCTGTTCGATGGTGCCGGTGACCGCGCCCCGGCTGATCCGCCGCGCGCCGGGGATGCTGCTGAACCGGGACTTCCCGCTGTTCATGCGCTGGGCCTATCTGCCGCGCATCGCAGGCTGGCTGATGCGCTATCTCTCGCATGCCAATGACACCGACACCCGTCGCATCGCCCGCGCCCTGACGCCGCTGGTGGCGACCAGCCTGGCCGAACACCGCGCGCTGGCCACCGGCACGCCGGCCGAGGCGCTGCTCAGAGCATCCGACTACGCCTTTGCCTATGCCGACCGCGCGGCGTATCAGGCCGACGCCTACACCTGGTCCCTGCGCGCCGAGGCAGGCTTTCACCCCGTCCTGCACGAAGGCCCCGCCGCGCGAGAGCGGGAGCCCGCGCTGGGCGACGGCATCGGCTGTCTGGCCACGGTTTCGGACCACGGCTTCGTGCGCGACCCCGGCGACTATGTCGCGCTTCTGGCGCAGGCCTTCACCGGGATGGGCGGGCGCATCGTCACCGCCGCCGTGCGCGATTTCCAGATCGAGGACGGCCGGTTCCGTGCCGTCGATACAGAGGCCGGGCGCCTGGACGCGGATGCCTGCGTGCTGTCCACCGGGGTCTGGTCGAAGCCGCTGATGGGCAAGCTGGGCGTGCGCGTGCCGCTGGAAAGCGAGCGCGGCTATCACATCATCTTCAAGGACGCGCAGGGCGGGCCGTCGCTGCCGGTGATGGTGGCCAGCGGCAAGTTCGTCGCCACGCCGATGGCGCAGGGGCTGCGCTGCGCCGGGATCGTCGAATTCGGCGGGCTGGAGGCCGGCCCCTCGCGCGATCCGCTGGCGCTGCTGCGCCGGCAGGTGCGCATGGCCTTTCCCGGCCTTAGCGCGGGCGAGGAGGTCGAATGGCTGGGCCACCGCCCCGCGCCGGCCGACAGCCTGCCGCTGATCGGCGAGGTGGGCGCCAGCGCGGTCTTCGCGGCCTTCGGGCATCACCATATCGGGCTGACGGCGGGGCCGGTCACGGGGCGGCTGATCGCCGACATGCTGACCGGCCGCCCCCCGGCGGTGGACCCGGCGCCTTACGCGCCGGACCGCTTCCGGCGCTGAAACAGGCAGCGCAGCGGGTGCCGCATGCCCGCTACCCTCCGGGGCAGGCGCTCGCGCTATGCAACTGTTCAGGCGCGTGCTAGCCTTTTGATCGAATCATAACAACCAGAGCCATCAGGGGGAAAACACATGAGTAACCGGCATCCGTCACGCACATCGATCCTTGGCAGCGGGCTTCTGACCGCCACGCTTCTCGCCGCGGCACCCGCGCTGGCCGATTACCCCGAAGACGGGCGCGAGATCCGCCATGTCATGCCCTGGGGCGCGGGCGGTGGCACCGATGTGGTGATGCGCGGCTTCGTCGAACACATGCAGCGCCACCTGGGCGCCACCATCTATACCGACAACGTCACCGGCGGCGTCGGTTCGGTGGGCTGGATGACCCTGCTGGGCGCGCCCGCCGATGGCTACACCATCGGCACCGTGACCTATGACATCCTGACCGTGGAGCATCAGGGCATGGCGCCGGTCTCCTGGCGGGATTTCGAACTGATCGGCATGGCGACCGAACACGCCACCGCGCTGGTTGTCCGGGCCGAGGATTTCGACACGCTGGACGATTTCATCGCCGCCGCCAGTGCAGAGCCGGGGCGGCTGACGGTCTCCAATGCCTCCACCGGCGGGGTCTGGCACCAGCATGCCGTGGCCATGGAGCGGGAACTGGGGCTGGAGCTGAACCACATCCCCTATGACAGCGCCGCCCCCCAGGTCACCGCCCTGCTGGGCGGCGAGACGATGGCCGCCGTCATCAGCCTGCCCCCGGTGATGGAGTATGTCCGCTCCGGCGACATGCGCGTGCTGGCGGTCATGGCGACCGAACGGGTGGATCTGGTGCCCGATGTGCCGACCTTCATGGAACTGGGCCATGACGTGGCCTATGGTAGCTTCCGCTTCCTGGCCGCGCCGCCGGGCACACCGGAAGACATCGTTGCGCGGCTGGAACAGGCCATGCATGACACCTTCCAGGACCCCGAATTCCAGGCCTGGGCGACGCAGGGCGGGGTCGGCGAGCGCTGGCTGAACCGCGAGGACTCCATCGCCTACATGGAGGCCGTGGACCCGGTCATCGCGCAACTGATGGTCGATCTCGGGCTGACTGACTGACACCGGGCCGACTGACGCAGGCCGAAACCGGCCGGGCCCGATGCTCGGCCGCTGTCATGGCTTGCGGCGGGAACGGTGCCGAAGGGGCGGGGTGCGTCGATGCGCAGGGTTCTGCACAACGATGTCGTCATCGGGGTTGTCCTGCTGGCGGTGGCGCTCTGGTACGGGCTGGAGGCACAGGGCTTCCGCCCCGGCCGCGCGGGCGACCCGGGCGCGGGCATGTTCCCCACCATCCTGGCCGCCCTTCTGGGTGCCCTGGCATTATGGATGATTTGCGCGGCGCTGCTGAAGGCTCCCCCCGCACCGCGCAGCCCGGAAGCCCGCGCCAGCGCCCGAGCGGGCTTTCTGCGCGCCGCCGCAGCAGCGGCGTTGACCGTGGGTTTCGTGCTGGTCTTCGAATGGCTGGGCTACATCCTGGCCACCGCACTTTATGCCGGGGCCATAGCGCTGCTGTTCCGGCCCCGCGCGCCGCTGGTGGCGCTGGCCGCGGCCCTGGCGGCGGTGGGCTTCCTCTATCTGCTCTTCGAGGTGCTGCTCAACGCGCGCCTGCCATGGGGCCTGCTGGCATGAGGCGCGCACGCCCCGCCCCGGCCCCCGCGCCCACCGTCACAAGGGAACCGGCCCATGCTGGCTGACCTGCCCCAGGCCATTGCGCTTTTCGCCACCGACCTGCGGCTTCTGGCCTTCGTGGGCCTTGGCGTTTTGCTGGGGGTCTTCGTGGGCGCGGTGCCGGGCCTGACCGCCACGCTGGCCATCGCGCTTCTGCTGCCCTTCACCTTTGGCATGCCGGCGCTGGAGGCGGTGGTGCTGATGACCGGCATCTTCGTGGGCGGTATCTATGGCGGCTCGGTCACGGCGATCATGGTGCGGGTGCCCGGCGCGCCGGCCAACACGATGACCA
>SKNG01000014.1 GCA_007120685.1 Paracoccaceae bacterium
CCGGCCCCATCATCCACCCGCCGCTGATCCTGATGAACGCCGGCCCGATCCAGCATTTCGACAGCTGGGACATCCATAACGAGGGCACGCAACCCGCCACCCGCGCCGTGCATGACGCGCTGGACGCCGAGCGCATCGCCATCCGGCAGGCGCTGGGCTATGGCGCGCCGCATTTCTCGCTGGCCGACCATTACAACACATCGAACTGGATGTATGGCAATCTGGCCCATGACAAGCTGGTGGACAGCGGCGACTGGCACGAGCCGCTGGATCTGTATGAACACCGCTACATGACCGAGGATATCGGGCAGGGGCTGGCCTTCCTCGTCTCGGTCGGTGACTGGCTGGACGTGCCCTGCCCGGTGGCGCGCGGCCTGCTGGCCATCGCCGGCGCGGTGACGGGCCGCGACTGGCTGGCCGAGGGGCGCACGCTGGCCAGCCTGGGCCTGGCCGACATGGACCGCGCCGCGCTGCAGGCCATGCTGCGCGACGGGGTGCCGGCATGAGCGGGGTCATGCGGCTGGCCTGTATCGGCGCGGGGCGGATGGGGCGCGGGATCGCCCACGCGGCCGCCTATGCCGGGCATCCGGTGGCGTTGCTGGACGCCAAGCCGCGCGATGCGGCGGGGTTCGAGGCGCTGAAGGCCGAGGCGCTGGCCGAGGTGGAAAGCGGGCTTTCCATGCTGGCGGGGCTGGGCGCCTTTGACGCCGCCGCCATCCCGGCGATCATGGCGCGCATCACCATCCACCCGCTGGACGCGGCCGCCGAGGCGCTGGAAGGCGCCGAGATCGTCTTCGAGGGCGTGCCAGAGACGCGCGTTGCCAAGGCCGATGCCTTCGCGCTGTTCGATCGGGTGGCGGCGCCGGGGGCGATCCTGGCCTCCACCACCTCGACCATGCTGTCCACCGAACTGGCCGCGCTGACCACCCGCCCCGCGCAGTTCCTCAACGCCCATTGGCTGAACCCGGCCTTTCTGGTGCCGCTGGTGGAACTCAGCCCCTCTGACGCCACCGACCCGGAAGTGACCGCCCGGCTGAAGGGGTTTCTGGAGAGCGTTGGCAAGGTGCCGGTGACCTGCCGCGCCGCGCCCGGCTACATCGTGCCGCGCATCCAGGTGCTGGCGATGAACGAGGCCGCGCGGATTGTCGAGGAAGGCGTGGCCAGCGCCGAGGATGTGGACAAGGCGGTGATCTATGGCTTCGGCCTGCGGTTCGCGGTGCTGGGCCTTCTGGAATTCGTCGACTGGGGGGGCGGCGACATCCTGGCCTATGCCAGCCGCTACATGACCGAGGCCACGGGCGAGCCGCGCTACAAGGCGCCCGAGATCGTCGAGCGCAACATGGCCGAGGGCCGCATCGGGTTGCGCACCGGGCAGGGCTTCTACGACTACCGCAACCGCGATGCCGAGGCTTTCCGGCGCGAAAAGCTTGGCGCCTTCGTGCAAATGCTGCAACGTCAGGGGCTGATGCAGCCACCCGTCGGCTGAGTCGGCGCCCGGAGAGAAACACCAACAAACCCGTTCCCGGCCATCCAACAGGAGGATAGAATGCTGAAAACACTTCCCAAAGCCGCCGTCGCCGCGCTCGCGCTAAGCGTCGCGCCGCTTGCCGCGCAGGCGCAGGACACGCTGCGCGCCGTCACCGCCTTCCCCTCGGCGCTGGCCTTTTCCCAGTCATTCCTGGGCTTTGTCGATCTGGTGAACGAGCGTGGCGAGGGCATCGTGCAGATCGAACATATCGGCGGGCCAGAGGCGGTGCCGCAGATGCAGCAGATGGACGCCCTGCGCCGCGGCGTGGTGGACATGCAGTATGGCCCGGCCAGCTTTCACCTTGGCCGGATGCCGGAGGGCGACGCCTTCACCGGCTCCACCATCACCTCGATGGAGGCGCGCGAAAACGGCGGGTTCGAACTGATGCAGCAGGCGTTCCGTGACCGGCTGGGCGTGGAACTGCTCGCCCATATCGACAGCGGCGTGCAGTTCCACATCTACCTGACCCGCGAGCCGCGCCGCACCGAGGATGGCGGGGTCGATTTCAACGGCCTGCAGATCCGCTCGGCGCCGATCTACAACGCCTTTTTCGAAGCGCTGGGCGCCACGCCGATCACCGTGGCCGTTCCCGATGTCTACACCGGGCTGGAGCGCAACACCTTTGACGGCGCGGGCTGGCCGATGATCGGCATCCGGGATCTGAACTGGGACCGCTTCCTGCGCTACCGCATTGACCCGGGCTTCATGCAGACCGACCTGTCCATCGCCGTCAACCGCGACGCCTGGAACCGGCTGTCGGACGAGGCGCGCGCGCTGCTGACCGAACTGTCGATCGAATACGAGCAGATCTCGTTCGACCAGTTCCAGGAAGAGATCGCCGCCACCGATGCCGCGGTGCGCGAAGGCGGGATGACAGTGATCGAACTTGAAGGCGAGGCACGCGCCCGTTTCCTGGACATGGCCTATGACAGCGTCTGGGACCGGATGGAGGCCGCGGGCTCGCCCATGCTGGAAGAGCTGCGCGCGCTCTACTACACCCGCTGACAGGCTGCGGCGCGGCGGCACCTGTCGCCGCGCCGCCCTCACCTGCATCCGGAGCCCACCCCATGCGGCTGATCCTGCGCGGATATGACTGGCTGGTCATCGGTCTGGCGGTGCTGGCGGGCGTCGTCTACGGGCTGGCGACCGTCGGCATCATCACCGATGTGGTGCTGCGCAATCTGGGCATGCGCCCGTTCCGCGCCACCAGCGCGCTGGTCGAATATGCGCTGCTCTTCGCCACCATGGCCGCCGGCCCCTGGGTGCTGCGCCAGGGCGCCCATGTGGCGGTCAACAGCTTTGTCGTCATGCTGCCGCGCGCCCTGCACCGCGCAGTGATGATCGCCGTCATGTTGCTCTCCATCGGTATCCTGGCGCTGCTTTGCTGGCGCGCGGTGCTTAACGGCATTGACGAACTGACCTGGGGCGGGATGGACATGCGCTCAATCAACATCCCCGGCTGGGTGGCCTATGCGATCCTGGCTGCCGGCTTCGGCCTGCTGGCGACCGAGGTGCTGCGGCTGCTGATCCTGGGCAAGAACGCGATGGGCGGCACGGAATCGCATTAGATCGCGCCGCAGGGCGGGGCACGAGAGGACATACGCGGCATGGGCTGGGCCTGGTACGAGACCTTCGCGCTGATGATCGGGGCGGTGCTGTTCCTGATGGGCCTGGGCATGCCCGTGGCCTTTGCCTTCTTCGCCGTCAACGTGCTGGGCGTCTGGCTCTTCATGGGCGGCCTGCGGGGGGTCGATCAGTTCGTCACCAATGCCACCGCGTCGATCACCAATTTCTCGCTGGTGCCGGTGGCGCTGTTCTTGTTGATGGGGGAATTGTTCTTCAACACCGGGCTGGCGCGGCGGGTGTTCGACGCGCTGGACAAGATGCTGGGCGGCATCCGCGGCCGGCTGTCCTATCTGACGGTCGGCGGCGGCACGCTCTTTGCCACGCTTTCCGGCTCGTCGCTGGCCAATACCGCCATGCTGGGTGCCTCGCTGACCCCGGACATGATGAAGCGCGGCTACAAGAAGCACATGATCATCGGCCCCATCATCGCCACCGGCGGTCTGGCGATGATCATCCCCCCCTCGACGCTGGCGGTGCTCTTGGGCTCGCTGGGCCGGATCGACGTGGGCGCGCTGCTGATCGCCGGGCTGATCCCGGGGCTGATCCTGGCGCTGTTCTATCTGATCACCATCCGCATCCAGATCGCCCGCGACCCCGAGGCCGCGCCGGGCTATGCCGCCACCCGCGCCCCGATGGGCGAGATCGCGCGCGCGCTCTTGCTGGATGTGGCGCCGATGGGGCTGGTGGTGTTCTGCGTCGTGGGTCTGATCCTGCTGGGCTGGGCGACGCCGACCGAATCCGCGGCCTTTGGCGCGGCCTCGGTGGTGCTGCTGGCGATCGTCAAGCGCGCGCTGACATGGGAGGCGATCATCCGGTCCTTCCGCGGCACCATCCTGGTCTCCACGATGATGCTGATGATCATCCTCGGCTCGACGACCTTTTCCCAGATCCTGGCGTTCTCCGGCGCCTCGGGCGGGATGATCCGCTGGGCCACCGGCATGGACCTGAACCCCTATCTGGTGCTCTTGTCCATGTTCGTGGTGCTGGTGGTGCTGGGCATGTTCATGGATCAGCTGTCGATCATGATGCTGACCCTGCCCATCTTCATCCCGCTGGTCATCGCCTTTGAGTTCAACCCGGTCTGGTTCGGCGTCATCATGCTGCTGGCGCTGGAGATGAGCCTGGTCACGCCGCCCTTCGGGCTGCTGCTCTATGTCATGGTCGGCGTCGGCCCGCCCGGCACGAAGATCGGCGAGGTGGTGCGCGCCGCCGCGCCCTATCTGCTGTGTTCGCTGATCCTGGTGCTGCTCTTGGTGCTGTTCCCGCAGATCGCCCTGTGGCTGCCGGAGCGGATGTTGAACTGACGAGGGGCGGCCGGGCCGGGAGGACGCGCGTTGAAACGCGCGTGACGGGCCTTCGAAGGCCCGTTTCGGCGCCCGGTCGCGCCGTCTGTCCCGGCATCAGGGCCGGCTGCCAGGACCCAGAAGGAGAAACCCATGCGCATCTGGTATCAAAGCTTCGTCGATGAAGAAAACGGCGCCATCTACTGGCGGCATCTGCGCGCCCATCTGGCGCAGATCACCGATCCGGGCACCGAGATCGAGGTGCATGGCATCACCCCCCATGACAGCTATGCCCATCCGATTGTGGAGATGCGCTGCGCGCGTGAGGTGATCTGCAACGCGGTGCGGGCCGAGCGTGCGGGCTACGATGCCTTCGTCATCGGCCATTTCCAGGATGCCGGGCTATATGAATGCCGGTCGGTGGTGGATATCCCCGTCGTCTCGCTGGGCGAGGCGACGATGCTGCACGCCTGCACGCTGGGCCAGCGCAGCGGGATCGTCACCATCAACCGCCGCTTCATCCCGTGGTTTCACCACCAGATCGGTAAATACGGGCTGCGCGAGCGCATCACCGGCGTGCATGCGATGCAGTTCGAACCGGGGCAGATCCTCGCGGCATTCGGCAGCGATGCGCGGCTGGCCGAGGTGCGAAGGCTCTTCGACGATCAGGCCCGCCCGCTGGTCGAACAGGGGGTCGAGGTGCTGATCCCCGGCGGCGGCATCCCGATGCTGCTGTTTTCCCAGATCGCCGATCACCGGGTCGATGGGGCGCCGGTGATCAACGGCATCCCCATCACCGTCAAGGCCGCCGAGACGGCGGTGAAGCTGCGCCGGCTGACCGGGCTGGGGGTCAGCCGGGTGGCGGAATACGTCAAGGCGCCGGATGCGGTGATCGAGGAATTCATGGCCCATCCAAAAGGGCTCTGACGGCGCGACCATCCGCCCCCTGAGCGCGCCGCCCGCAACCCTGCCTGCAGGGCTTGGCCCTGCGGCGCCGCTTTGCCCTGCCGCGCAACCTGCACCCGTTCAACCGAATCGCGATGGGCCATGCAGCGCCCTGCGCAGGGCCGGCATGGCGGCAGCGGCGCAATCGCATCGCCAACGACAGGCCGGATCCTGTCTTCCCGTTTGCGCGCAGGCTGGGAGCAATACGTCGCTGGATCGCCGCAGCGGGGAAATTGTTCCCCGCACTTCGACATGACAGGGCATTTCGGGTTTATTCCTCTGCCATACTGCCATTGCAAGGAAAAATATCCTAATCCTGTTCCTGAACAGGAGTGGTGCGATGAAACATTTTCCGATCTTTCTGAACCTGGAGAGGCGGCGGGTCCTGCTGGTAGGTTCGGGCGAGGTGGCGCTGGCAAAGCTGCGCTTGCTGGCCCGCACATCAGCCAGGCTGCATCTCTTCGCGCCAGCGGCCGAGACCGCGCTTGGCGGCGCGGCGGGCGAGCTGGGCGCGGTTCTGCATCGGCGTCAGCCCGAAGCGGCCGATCTGACCGGCGCCGCGCTTGTCTATGCCGCCGCCGGTGATCCTGTCACCGATGCCCGCACCGCGCGCCTGGCCAGAGCCGCCGGCATTCCGCTCAATGTCGTGGACGATCTTGAAGCCAGCGACTTCATCACGCCCGCCATCGTTGACCGGGACCCGGTCACCGTGGCGATCGGCACCGAAGGCGCGGCACCCATGCTGGCGCGCGCCATCAAGGCCGATACGGAGGCGCGGCTGCCGGCATCCCTCGGCCCGCTGGCCCGAGCCGCGCAGAGCTTCCGCCCAAGGGCCGAGGCGCTGGCGCCCGGCCGTCAACGGCGCGACTTCTGGGCCGAGTTCTTTGCCACGACCGGCCCCGCTGCCCTTGCCGCCGGGGGCTCTGACGACGCGCTGACAGCGGCGCTGGAGGCCCTGCTGGCACGTAATCTGGCCGCCGAGGCCAGGCCGGGGCGGGTGGATCTGGTCGGCGCCGGGCCGGGCGATCCGGAGTTGCTGACCCTGCGCGCGCGCCGCCTTCTGGATGGCGCCGATGTGGTGGTCCATGACCGTCTGGTGCCGCAGGCGATTCTGGATCTGGCGCGGCGCGAGGCGCTGTTCGTCCCCGTCGGCAAGCAGGGCTTCGGCCCCTCCACCCCCCAGGCGCAAATCAATGACGCGATGATCCAGCATGCCCGCGCCGGTGCGCAGGTGGTCCGACTGAAGGCCGGCGATGCCACCGTCTTTGCCCGGCTGGACGAAGAGACCGAGGCGCTGGACGCAGCCGGCGTCGACTGGGCTGTGGTGCCCGGGATCACCGCCGCCTCGGCCGCTGCCGCCGCGCTGGGCGCCAGCCTGACCCGGCGGGACCGCAATTCCGACCTGCGCTTGCTGACCGGCCATGACCTGCAGGGTTTTGCCGAACATGACTGGCGCGCGCTGGCCCGGCCCGGCGTGGTGGCGGCGATCTACATGGGCAAGCGCGCGGCACGTTTCCTGCAGGGCCGGTTGCTGATGCAGGGCGCCGACCCCGAAACCCCGGTGACGGCTGTGGAAAACGCCAGCCGCCCCGAGCAGCGGATCATCGCCACCCGGCTGGGAAGCCTGCCCGCCGATCTGACCCGCGCCGCGCCCGCCGGGCCGGTGGTGCTGATGCTGGGCCTCGCCCCCCGGCAGGCCGCCGCCGCCCTGCCTGATCTGACGCGGGAGCGCGCCTGACATGGCCCGCGCTCCCGTCCCGCAGGTTGTCACCGCCAATGCGCTCGTCTCTGGCCGGGTGGTCTGGATGACCCGCTCCGGCGGCTGGGAGACGCGCCTCGCCGCCGCCGCCGTCTTTGACGACCCGGCGCAGGCCGAGGCGGCGCTGACCCGCGCCAGCCGCCAGGGCGACCGCGTGGTCGGCGCTTATCTGGCCCCGGTTCGTCCCGGCGCCGACGGCCCCCAGCCCGCCCATTTCCGCGAAGCCTTCCGCCGCGACGGCCCTTCGGCCGCCGCCCGCATCCCGGGGTGACCGCCATGTATCGCTACGACGATTTCGACGCCGCCTTCCTGGCCGAACGCAACCGCCAGTTCCGCGCCCAGGTTGCCCGCCGCCTCGACGGCAGCCTGACCGAAGAGGAGTTCAAGCCCCTGCGGCTGATGAACGGCCTCTATCTGCAGCTTCACGCCTATATGCTGCGCGTGGCCATCCCCTATGGCACGCTGAACCCCGACCAGATGCGCAAGCTGGCCGAGGTGGCGCGGCGCTGGGACCGTGGCTATGGCCATTTCACCACGCGGCAGAACATCCAGTTCAACTGGCCGCAACTGACCGATGTGCCGGACATGCTGGACGCGCTGGCCGAGGTCGGCCTGCATGCCATCCAGACCAGCGGCAACACCATCCGCAACGTCACCGCCGACCACTTCGCCGGCGCCGCCGCGGATGAGATCGCCGACCCCCGCCCCTGGGCCGAACTGATCCGCCAATGGTCCACCGACCACCCCGAATTCCAGTTCCTGCCGCGCAAGTTCAAGATCGCCGTCACCGGCAGCCCGCATGACCGCGCCGTGACCCGCGCCCATGATATCGGCTTGCGGATGGTGCGGCGCGATGGTCTGCCGGGGTTCGAGGTGATCGTCGGCGGGGGCCTGGGCCGGACGCCGATGATCGGCCAGGTGATCCGCGAGTTCCTGCCGGTGGCCGACCTGCTGCCCTATCTGGAAGCGATCGTTGCCACCTACAACCTGCTGGGCCGGCGCGACAACAAGTACAAGGCGCGGATCAAGATCACCGTCCACGAGAACGGCATCGACCGCATCCGCGATCTGGTCGAGGCGCGGTTCAATGAGATCGCGCCGGAATTCGACATCGCCGAGACCGCCGCGCAGCATGCCCGCATCGCCGCCCATTTCACACCCCCCGCGCTGCCCCCGGTCGATGATGCGTCCTATCACGCCGCCCGCGCCGCCGATCCGGTGTTCCGGTCCTGGGCCGATACCAATGTCACCGCGCATCGGGTGCCCGGCTACGGGATCGTCACCATCAGCCTGAAGGCCCATGGCGCGGTGCCGGGCGACGCCACCAGCGATCAGATGCGCGCCGTGGCCGATCTGGCCGAAGCCCACGGTCAGGGCGAGATTCGCGTCAGCCATGAACAGAACCTGATCCTGCCGCATGTCGCGCTGGCCGATCTGCCGGCGGTCCATGCCGCCCTGACCCGCCACGGTCTTGCCACCGCCAATGCCGGCCTCTTGTCGGATATCATCGCCTGCCCCGGTATGGATTACTGCGCGCTGGCCACTGCCCGTTCCATCCCCGTGGCGCAGGAGATCGCCACCCATTTCCAGCGGCTGAAGCTGGAGCACGATATCGGGCCGCTGAAAATCAAGATCTCGGGCTGCATCAATGCCTGCGGGCATCACCATGTCGGCCATATCGGGATCCTGGGGCTGGATCGCGCCGGGGTGGAGACCTATCAGATCACGCTGGGCGGCGACGGGTCCG
>SKNG01000482.1 GCA_007120685.1 Paracoccaceae bacterium
GGCCAGCGCCCCTTGCAGGGCGCCCGTGCGCGGGATCAGCGACGGGGTCAGCGCCGCGGTGAAGGCGGCGGCGGCAAGGATCACCGCCAGCGGCAGCAGCGGCGCGAAAAGCGGTTCCTGGGCAAAGGGTCGGGCCATGGGGTCATTGAACCGAAGGCGCCGGGCGGTGCAACCCCCGCAGGGGATAGCGCCTCGGCCCGGTAGGCCGGTTACCGCCGCTCGCGCGCCGGCGCCGGGTTCTCCCCGGCCATGGCGAACAGGGCGGTTCAGATGTCGAAGAAGCCGCCAAGCCAGTCTTCATCGCCGGCCTCGGCTGCCTCGCCACCGGTGCCGGCATCCTCGCCCGGCCAGCCGGCCTCGTTCAGGGTCGCGTCGACCTCGGCGGGGTCGAAGCCGGCTTCTTCGGCGACGGCGGCGAAGGCGGCGCGCATCTGGGCGTCCAGCACCATCCCGCCCAGCACCGTGCCCAGCATCACCCCGCCCAGCGCCCCCGCGCCCGCCGCCAGCCCGGTGCCCCAGGGCGACGGGTCGGGGGGCGGCAGGGGCGCGCCCGGTTTCCCGGCTTGCTGCTTGTCGGCGGCGGCATCGAGCAGGTGCAGCCGGCCGATCAGATCGGGGTTGCCGGATTTCAGGATCGCCTCGCGCGCGGCCTCGGCGCGGCGGCTGGCGTCAGACTCGGTCATTCTCGGCCCTCCCGGGTTGCCATGAGGGAAAGATGGGCGCGGGGCGGAGCATCGTCGCCCTCGGGTCACGCGCTCGTGATCGGGGCGGGAAAAACGCGCCTTGGAAGGCGCTTCACGCGCGTTCGAACGCGCGTTCTCCCAGCCTCAGGCGCCGCGCTGACCGGCAAAGCGCGCGGCCCAGTCGGCGCGCTGGTCGTCGGTGATCTTGGCGAACAGCACTTCGGGCACGGTGAACGGATGGCCGGCTTGCAGGTGGTCCAGCGCCGGCGCCACCCCACCGGGCCAGGACCAGTCACTACAGCCCAGCGCCCGCATGATCCGCTCGGCCGCATCGGGGATGAAGGGCTGCGAGAGCACGGCGTAGAAACGGATCAGGTTCAGCGCCAGCCGGATCTGCATGGCGGCCTGATCGGGGTCGGTCTTGAACACCGACCAGGGCGCGGCCTCCTGCAGGTATTCATTGCCCAGCACCCAGAGCGCGCGCAACTCGCCCGCAGCCTTGCGGATCTCCATCGCCTCCATATGCCGCTCATAGGCGCGCAGGCGGGTTTCCAGCGCCTGCACCAGCGCCGCCTCGCGCGCGCCGGCCTCGCCGCCCTCGGGCACCACCTCACCGAATTTCGAGCGGCAGAACTTCGTCACGCGCGACACAAGGTTGCCCAGCACATCGGCCAGGTCCTTGTTCACCGAGGCCTGGAAGTTTTCCCAGGTGAACTCTGCGTCGCTGTTTTCCGGCGCGTGCGACAGCAGCCACCAGCGCCAGTAATCGGCGGGCAGGATCGACAGCGCCTGATCCATGAACACGCCCCGGCCTTGGCTGGTGCTGAACTGACCACCGTCATAGTTCAGGTAATTGAAGGATTTGATGTAATCGACCAGCTTCCATGGCTCGTCCGATCCGATCAGCGTGGCTGGGAAGGAAAGCGTGTGGAAGGGCACATTGTCCTTGCCCATGAACTGGACGTAGCGCACGTCTTCATCGGCTTCGTCCGTGCGCCACCACTTGCGCCATGCGCTGTCTGGCTTTCCATTGGCATCGGCCCATTCGGCGGTGGCGGCGATGTATTCGATGGGCGCGTCGAACCAGACGTAGAAGACCTTCCCCTCCATCCCCTGCCAGGGCGCGCCGTCGAATTGCGCGGGCACGCCCCAGTCCAGATCCCGGGTGATGCCCCGGTCCTGCAGCCCGTCGCCGTCATGCAGCCATTTCCTTGCAATCGAAGTGGTCAGCACCGGCCAGCCGGTCTGGCTGTCGATCCATTTGTCCAGCGTCTCGCGCAGCAATGACTGGCGCAGGAACAGATGCTTCGTCTCGCGCAGTTCCAGATCCCGGGTGCCGGAGATGGCGCTGCGCGGCTCGATCAGCTCGGTCGGCTCCAAGAGCTTGCCGCAGTTCTCGCACTGGTCGCCCCGGGCCTTGTCATAGCCGCAGGCGGGGCAGGTGCCCTCGATATAGCGATCAGGCAGGAAGCGGCCGTCGGCGGGGGAATACATCTGCCGCTCGCTGACCTGCGAGATCAGCCCGGCGGCGCCAAGACGGGCGGCGAAATGCTGGGTCAGCGCGTGGTTGCGCGCGCTGGAGGAGCGGCCGTAGTGATCGAAGGACAGCCGGAAGCCGCGCGCCAGCGCGGCCTGCTCGGCATGCAGGCGCGCGCAATAGTCGGCGACCGGCTCGCCGGCCCTCGCGGCGGCCAGTTCGGCCGGCGTGCCATGTTCGTCGGTGGCGCAGATGAACATCACCTCATGCCCGCGCGCGCGCATGTAGCGGGCGTAAAGATCGGCGGGCAACTGGCTGCCGACCAGATTGCCCAGATGCTTGATGCCGTTGATATAGGGCAGGGCCGAGGTGATGAGGATACGCGCCATCGGGGTCTTTCCATCGGTTCGGGCAGGCCGGCGCGGCGCCGGACGCCATGTGCCCGGGGTCTTTAGCGCATGGCCGTGGCCGCTGCCAGCACCACTTGCCGCTACCCGCCTGCCAGAGCGCAAGACGATTGACGCCGCCGGGGCGAAGGGGCAGTCTTGATGCCGCGTCGCGCCGACGCCCTACCATAAAGAGGTCATTGCCATGTTTTCCCCCCGCCGGTCCGTGCTGCTGTCAACCGTCTGTACGCTTCTGCTCGGACCGATTGCCGCGGTGCCCGCCACAGCACAGGAAGCAGGGTTTGCCGTCGAGCTTTCGGCGCCGGACCGGTTTGCCCCGCTGCGCGTGAACACCCGCGTCTTCGGTCCGACGGCCGAGCCAGCGGGCGCCTATGTGCGCGGCTGCGCGGGTCATGTACCGGCCGAGGAAGCGGCGGCATTGTTCGAGGTAACGGAACGGCTGCAGATGCTGGCCTTCACCGCGGCTGGGCAGGGGCTGGCCGGCATGGTGCTGAGCACGCCGGACGGGCTTTACCGCTGCGCACTGGCCGAGGACGGGCGGCTGGCCAGCGCCGAGATCGCTAATGCCGGCCCCGGGCGTTATCGGGTCTGGGTGGCAGCCGAGGCAGAGGGCGCGGAAATCGACGCGCAACTGATCGCCGCCGACCGCGCTATCCCGGCGCTGGAGCTTTTCGGGCTGGATCTTGCCGCGATGGGCGCGCCGCGCGTCGGGCAGCATGTGTTCACCGCCACCGCCGATACGGGCAGGCAGGTGCTGGCAGCCAATGGCACGCTGCATCCCAACGAGCCGCTACGCCCGCTCAACCCTGATTACTGTCCGGGCTTTGGTCAGCTGGACGCGCCGGACGCGGTGCTGACGCTGCAGGCGCCCGAAGGCGAATTCAGCGTCTTCGCCATGTCCCCGCGCGATCTGACCATCGCCGTGGTGGGGCCCGATGGCGATGTGTTGTGCAATGACGATACCTTCGGCCTGCACCCGGCGGTGACATTCCGAAGCGCCGCGCCCGGCGATTACGCGATCTTCGTGGGCGCCTTCAGCCAGGGCGGCTCGGCGCAATACGAGCTCTTCGCCTCGCAGGGCGGGCCGGCCTTTGTGGAAACGCCGATCGACACCGACGCCGCGCCGCGCGTGGGCTTTGCCACGCTGGATACCAGCCTGGGCGGGCGGGCGCAGTTGCTGGCCACGGCGCAGGTGGTCTCGCGCGATCCCTTCGCGGCGCTGCCCATCGGCGGCCATTGCCCGGGCTTTACCGGCATCGACGCGCCGGACATGGTGCTGACGGTCGATCAGCCGCAGCAGCAGTTCAGCCTGATGGCGATGTCGGAAACCGATCTGGTGATGGCCGCGCGCCTGCCCGATGGCAACTGGGCCTGCAATGACGACAGTTTCGGCCTGCATCCCGGGCTGACCTTCAACGACGCCCCGGCAGGTGACTATCTGATCTACGTCGGCACCTTCGGCCAGGGCCGCAGCGGCGAGTTCAACCTGTTTGCCAACCTCGGCCCGCAGAACTGGCAGGATGCCGAGGCCGGCGGCGCCACTGCCGATGGCCGGCTCAATGCCGATGCCGAGCCGGGGGTCGGTAGCATCCGCTTCGGCCCGCAGACGGCCAGCGACCCGCGCGTGGTGTTCGACGTCCTGCGCTCGACCGAAGCCGCCTTCGGCATGGGGCCGGAATGCGCGGGCTACATCACCATGTCGCGGCCCGATATCGTGGTCACCGCCGAACCCGGCCTGCCGCAGATGATGATCTACATGGTTTCGCAGGCCGATGGCACGCTGGTCGTGGTGGGGCCGGATGGGCGGCTTTACTGCAACGACGATTTCGTGGGCCTGCATCCCGGTCTGGTTTTCGAGGATCCGATGCCTGGCGATTACGCGGTCTTTGCCGGCACCTATGGCGGGCAGGGCGGCGTGGCCACGCTGGGGGTGACGGTCGACAACCCGGAATGGACAATGGATCGCGCGCCCTGATGCAGTGGCCTCTCGCCGGGCTGGCCGGCGCGCTTGTCTGCCTGGGCCTGACGCTGGCGCCGGCGCCGCCCCTGGTGGCACAGACCGGTGGCATGACGGTTTCCCCCGACCTATGGGCACAGGTGCCGCTGGACCTGCGCCGGGCGTTGGGGGACGACAGTTGCCGCTGGGCCAATGACATGGAATGCGACGACGCGCAATTCGGCGGCACCGGCGCCTGCGCGCCCGGCACCGATGCCACCGACTGCCGGGCGCTGGCGATGGGCGGCGATGACAGTTGCACCTTCGCCCGCAACGGCATCTGCGAAGAGGTGGGCATCGGCACCGGCCGCTGCACATCGGGCACCGATACGACCGACTGCAGCTCGTTGGCCTTTCTGCGCAACCGCTCCAACCGCTGCGCCACGGCCTTTGACGGGGTGTGCGACGAGCCCGGCATCGGCACCGGGCGCTGCGCGGCCAATACCGATACCGCCGATTGCATCGGTCGCCACCGGCCGGCCACGGCGCGCGACCATTTCTTCGGCTATGACAACCGCGTGCTGGTCGATGTCTCGGTCCTGCCCTGGCGCGCGGTGGGGGTAGTGGAAACCGCGCGCGGCAGCTGTACCGGGGTGCTGGTGTCGCCGCGCGTGGTGGTGACGGCGGCGCATTGCGTGGCCGACGGGACGGACGGCCTGTTGCCCGTGCATCGCTTCCGCGCCGGGGTCAGCGGGGCGCGCGAGGCCGGACAAGCCGGGGTGGCGCGGGTGACTGTGGCGCCGGACTTCCGCCCTGGTGACGTGCCGCCGGGCATGGGCAATGGCAACGACTGGGCGCTGCTGGAGCTGGATACCAACCTGGGCCGGCGCGTGGGTTACGTGCCGCCCTTCGTGCTGGACAAGCCCGCGCTGGACGAAATCAGGGCGGGCGATTTTCGCATCTCGCAGGCCGGTTACAGCTGGGACACGGGCGAGCATCTGTCCGGCCATATGGATTGCCGGGTGATCGAGGCCTATCCGGACGGCTCGTTGATCCATGACTGCGACACCACGCGCGGCGACAGCGGCTCGCCCCTGATGGTGCGGCGCGAAGGGGAGTGGCGGCTTCTGGCCATCGACAGCCAGTTCTATCGCCCGCAACCGCCCTATGAGATGTTTTCCTCATCGCATCTGGCCGTCGACACTCGCGTCTTTGCCGGCGCGCTGCGCGCGACGGGGGCGCTGGACTGACACCGGCGGGGATCAGACGGTCAGACCCTTGCCTTTCCGCTGCATAGCCCGCAAAGCTGACGCCATAGTAAACTTGGCGAGAGTGGGCGGCAGATGGCACCGCGGATCGACATCATCAACGGGCCGAACCTGAACCTTCTGGGCCAGCGCGAGCCCGACATTTACGGTAGCGAGACGCTGGCCAGCATCGAGGCCGCCTGCCGCGCCCTGGCCGATAGGGTGGGGCTGGATCTGCATTTCTTCCAGTCGAACCACGAGGGCGCGCTGGTGGATCGCATCCAGGCCGCGCGGGGCGATGGCAAGGCGCCAGGCGCGGCCGGGATCGTGATCAACCCGGCCGCCTACACGCATAGCTCGGTGGCAATTCTGGATGCACTTGCAGCCTTCGACGGGCCGGTGATCGAACTGCACCTGTCCAATGTCCACCGGCGCGAGGCGTTCCGCCACCATTCCTACATCTCGGCCCGCGCCGACGCGGTGATCGCGGGCTGCGGCGCCCAGGGCTATGAACTGGCGCTCTGGCGCATGGCGCGGCTGTTGGGGCGGGCGTAAACGGGCCTCAGCCTGTCTTTTCCGCATCCGGGCCTTTGTCGCTGGTGCCCGATGCGGCGGACTGCGGCTGTTTCTCGGACTCTGCCTTCTGCGCTTGCGGCGGCGCTGCAGAAGCCTTGCCCATCACCTGAGCCATGGCGCGTTCCATGGTCATGCCGGCGCCATCACCTCGGACACCCTGCACAAACATGAACACGGCGCCCGCCGCCAGGCCGATCAACACCAGAACCGGCAGAATGAAGAAGATATCCATGGCCAAACTCGCTTACTGTTGCATCGAAGACGCTCATACACGAAACCGGCTCCCTTGCCGCCCCGTCCCTGGCAAAAACTGCCTCAAGATCCGATGACCAAAGTGCGACTCAATGGCGCGTTGCCCGTTTTTCGAGCGCTGTCCGACCCAGCCGCAAAATGATCAGGCGCGCCACGGCCATGGCGCGCCTGATTGGCAGAGGAAGGCGGGGCTATTCTGCCGCCCGCTCCTGGTAGGAATTCGGCGCATCGGCCGCGAGGGTGGACTTGCGGGCATTGGGGTCGGCGCGTCGCGCCTCCACCTTTTCCTTGCTCACCAGCGCGAAGATCAGCACCGCCGAAATGGTGCCCAGCGCCAGTAGCGGCAACAGCCAGATCAGATCCATTTGGTTGCTCCTTTCCTGTCATGCGTCATGCGACGACTTGCCGGAACAACCGCAACCCCCCGCGCCCCGTTCCGTCGCCGAGGCGCGACAGAACCGCGCAGCCACTCAGCGGCTCTGACGCCGCGCCATGAAGGCCAGCCGTTCGAACAGATGCACGTCCTGTTCGTTCTTCAACAACGCCCCGTGCAGCTTCGGCAGCGCGTTCACCCCGTCGCGCTTCAGATCCTCGGGGCCCAGATCCTCGGCCAGGATCAGCTTCAGCCAGTCCAGCATCTCGCTGGTCGAGGGGCGCTTCTTCAGCCCCGGCGTCTCGCGCAGCTCGAAGAACTGGGTCAGGGCGGTGGACAGGAGCCCTTCCTTGATGCCCGGGAAATGCACCCGGACAATCCGGCCCAGCGTCTCGGCATCCGGGAAGCGGATGAAATGAAAGAAACACCGCCGCAGGAAGGCGTCGGGCAGTTCCTTTTCATTGTTCGAGGTGATGATCACCACAGGGCGCTGCGCGGCGCGGATGGTCTCGCCGGTCTCGTAGACGAAGAACTCCATCCGGTCCAGTTCCTGCAACAGGTCGTTGGGAAACTCGATATCGGCCTTGTCCACCTCGTCGATCAGCAAGACCACCTTCCGGTCGGCCTCGAAGGCCTGCCACAGCTTGCCCTTCTTGATGTAGTTGCGCACATCATGCACCCGGTCCTCGCCCAGCTGGCTGTCGCGCAGGCGCGAGACCGCGTCATATTCGTAAAGCCCCTGGTGCGCGCGGGTGGTGGACTTGATGTTCCACTCGATGATCTCCATCCCCAGGCTTTCGGCCACCTGGCGGGCCAGTTCGGTCTTGCCGGTGCCTGGCTCGCCCTTGACCAGCAGCGGGCGTTCCAGCGTCACCGCCGCGTTGACCGCCATGATCAGATCGTCGGTGGCGATATAGCTGTCGGTCGAACCAAAGCGCATGTTGTCTTTCCCTTGAGGCCCCTGCGGCACGGTATTGGCACCCCGGGCGGCGGTGCTGGCGCGGAACCTAGCGGCAGGTCGGGCAAGCTTCAAGCATCCGAAAAGAGGAACGCCCGCAAGGGAAAGAGTGATCGCAAACTCCGGACCATCGGCGATTATCCGCGTGACAAGTCCCGGACCTTGCGGTAAGCCGCCCTCGCAAGGGAGTCATGGATGAGCGCAACGAGACAATCCGTTGATAAGCCGGCAAGCCCATACCAGCAGACCGGTTCCGTTCAAGCAGGGGACGTGCAGATGAAACCGGAAATCTTTCTTCCAGACGACTATCGCCCGGCCGAGGACGAGCCGTTCATGAATGATCGTCAGCTGGAATATTTCCGGCGCAAGCTGCTGGCCTGGAAAGAAGATATCCTGACCGGCAGCAAGGAAACCCTGGCCGGTCTGGCCAATGGCGCCCGCAATCTGCCGGATCTGGCCGACCGCGCTTCCGAGGAGACCGACCGCGCGCTGGAACTGCGCACCCGTGACCGGCAGCGCAAGCTGGTGTCGAAGATCGACGCGGCGCTGCGCCGGATCGAGAGCGGCGATTTCGGCTATTGCGAGGTGACCGGCGAGCCGATCTCGTTGCGCCGTCTGGATGCGCGGCCCATCGCCACGATGACGCTGGAAGCGCAGGAACGCCACGAGCGCAGCGAGCGGGTGCATCGCGACGACTGAGCCGGCAGCGCCGGCCTGAGCGGCAAGCTTCTGATCCGCCCCCCGCATGAGCCATGCAGAATATGATATGAGCGCGTCAGGCTGTTGCGTGGCCGCTGACGACGCCTTGGGCGAGCTTTCGGCCATGGTGCTGGGCGGCGGGGTGGCCGGGCTGGCGGCGGGCTGCGCGCTGCGCCGGCACGGGGCGGATGTGACGGTGCTGGAACAGGCGCCGCAGATTGCCGAGGTTGGCGCCGGTTTGCAGATCAGCCCCAA
>SKNG01000041.1 GCA_007120685.1 Paracoccaceae bacterium
CTGCGGCCAGACCGGAATATCCTGCGTGATGCGGGCGCCATGGCGCAAGCGCTCCTCTGGCCGGTCGCGCAGGCGTTCCAGCACGATCACCCGGCTGGCCAGCGTGAACGCCTCGGACAGGCGCCCGGGTTCCGTTGGGTTGTGAAAAGCTCTCCCGGGGTTTTTTCCCCGCCGTGCGCCGCGCGGGGCCGTGGCCCCGGCGGTGACGGCTCTCGGACCAGACATGCCCGTCAGAAAGACGTGGGCACCGGGACCCTAGCCGCGCTGCTCGTCCCCTTACCTGCGCGCGCGGCGCGGCATGTTCAAGCAGCGCGCCGGGGCGGCGGCGGACAGCGGCAGCACATGCCCGAACGAAAGGCCAAGTTGCACCGATCGCCCGAAAATCAGGCAGGCCGCGCGCCGGGGTGGAGAAAGTCCCGGCACCCGCACCCGCACCCGCAAGGGCACTGATACCGGGGCCGTTACAGCCAGCCTGCGAAGAGGCCGCGATCAGGGCTTGCGCGCCTGTCGCTCGAATCGGTTCTTTTCGGGCACCTCGTAATCGGGCACCAGTTCGCCCTTGGCATGGGCATCGGCCATATAGCGGAACGCCTTGATCGTCATCTGCATCAGATGCTCGCCCGCCTTCATCGGCGGGTATTTCGCCACCACCTCGGGCGTGCGGAACTTCTCCAGCGGTTCGACCACGGCGTGATAGTCCAGCCCGAAGAAAAGCGGGAATGAATAGCGCTCATTCCCGGTGTTGACGACGCGGTGCTGGGTGGACTTGAACTGTCCTCCCGACCAGGTCTCGAAGATGTCGCCGATATTGACGATGAAGCAGCCCGGAATCGGCGGCGCCTCGATCCAGACGTCATCGGCGTTCATCACCTGCAGGCCGGGGCCGCCCTGAAGCAGGATGGTGAAACATTCGAAATCCGAATGCGAGGCGATGCCGACCACGTCCTTCGTCGCCGGCAGGTCATTGGCCACATAGCGCAGCATCCGCAGCTGCGAGGTGGGATAGGTGATGTGGCGCGTCAACTCTTCCGGCTCGACGCCCAGTTCCAGCGCCAGCGCATCCATCAGCCGCAGCCCCAGCCCAAAGACGGCGTCATAGTAACCCGACACAGTCTCTTTCCAGCCCGGCAGGTCGGGCCAGACATTCGGCCCGGTCATCAGCCATTTCGCCAGATAGTCCGGATGATCCGCCGGCGCCTCGTAGGACATGTCCCAGGCTTCGTTCATGTTGATGATCTTCGGGAAATCAGCGCCGTTTTCCTCGAACGGGACATAGCCGCGGTGATTGGTGGTAAACCCGCTCCACCAACGCATCTTGAAGCTGCGCGGCATCTCGTGGAACTGTTTCGAGGCGGCGAACATGGCATCGATCTGCGCCTGCGGAATGCCGTGGCCGGTGATGTAGAAAAAGCCTGATGTGCGCGCGGCATCGCCGAGCTCTGCGGCTATCCGCGCCTTGTCGGCGGGGTCGCCGGAAAACAGGCCGGACAAGTCAATCACCGGCAGGGTGGCATCATCCGAGGTCAGCGCGCGCTGGTCTTCTGACAGGTCCGATCTCATTTACGATTCCTTTTTTCCACGGGACGGACTGACCGTGACCGCCTGCGCGCCACGCGCGACACCCTGAGCGAGTTAAAAACTCCCAATAGACCGATCTTCCGATCAATTTTTATGCAGATGCAGCATCGTCTGCCACAAATCGCCGCCGCGCGTTGATCCGGCGCGGCATCCGTCGCTAGCGCTGAACGTGCCCGGCGCAGAGTCGCGGCGTCGCAGGCCCACCCATAGTGATGCTGCCGCATCCCCCGAAACGGAGACACCCATGGCCCTGATCAATCGCCGCAACCTTCTGAAGACCGGTGCCAGCGTCGCTGGCCTGGCCGCCGCGTCCAGCGTCATCGGCACGCCCCTGATCGCCCAGCAGCGCAGCCTGCGCGTCGGCTCTTATGGCGGCTATTTCGAGAACAGCTTCATCGAACATGTGTTTCCCGCCTTTACCGAGGCCACCGGCATCACGATCGAAAGCGTAACCCAACCCAATTCGGCCGACTGGCTGGTGACAATGCAGCAGGCCACCGCCGCGGGGGCCGTGCCCACCGATCTGTCGCTCTATGCCCGCGACACCCTGATCCGGGCAAGCCGCATGGGCGGGCTGATCCGGCCGTTGGACATGTCGGGCATCCCCAACGCGTCGAACATGGACTCCTATTTCGTGTTCGAGGCCGACGAGGGCGTGCTGGGCGTCGGTGCGATGTCCTGGTTCTCGTCCATGGTCGTCAATACCGACGAGGTGGCGGCACCCGAAAGCTGGGCCGAGTTCTGGGACAGCGACCTCTACGAGGCGAGCCTGGGCATCTCGCGGCAATTCAATTCGCATTTCCTGGATATCGTCGCCGCGACCTTCTTTGACGGCGCGGAAACGCTTGACAGCGAAGAGGGCATTCTGGCCGTCATAGAAAAGGCGTCCGAAATCCGGCCGAATGTGGCGCTGTGGTGGTCGGCCGAAAGCCAGATGGAGCAGTCGCTGAAGAATGGCGATGTCATCGGCGGTCAGTATTATCTGGATGTCACCATGCTGATGGCTGCGGACGGTTATCCCGTCGGTGCCGTCTTCCCACGCGAGGGCAACCCGCAGGATTACGGCTCATGGTGTCTGTCGGCGCTGTCGGACAAGACCGAGGAAGCAGCGGAGTTCATCAACTTCACCTCCGACCCGGTCAATCAGGCGCTGATGTCGCGCATGATCGGCACCGCACCGCTGGTGCCAGTCGGATCGACCGACCTGTCGGAAGAGGAATTCGCCGCCGTTTCGGGCACGCCGGCCATCCGCCCGGCCTACGAGGCCTATCTGGACCGCGGCACCTTCATTCAGGAAAACTGGGACCGCATGCTGGCCGGGCTCTGAGGCGCGGCCATGGGGTCCCTTTCGCTGCAGAACATCCGCAAGGACTACGGCACCTTCCGCGCCGTTGACCGGGTATCGCTGGATTTCGCCGAGGGCGAGCTGACGGCGCTTCTGGGGCCTTCGGGCTGTGGCAAGACCACCCTGTTGCGGATGATCGCCGGGCTGGAGGACCCCAGCGGCGGCACCATTACCCTGGGCGGGCGCGACATCACGCGCCTGCCCGCACACAAGCGCAAGTTCGGCATGGTATTCCAGAGCTTCGCGCTGTTCCCGCATCTGTCGGTGCGCGACAACGTGGCCTATGCGCTGACCATCGCCGGCACCGCGCGTAGCGCCGCGCATGAGCGCGCGAACAGCTTGCTGGACCTGGTGCAACTGGCCGGCTACGGCGACCGGCGCATCGGCGAGTTGTCCGGCGGTCAGCGCCAGCGGGTAGCGATTGCACGGGCTCTGGCACAGGAGCCGGAGGTCTTTCTGCTGGACGAGCCGATGTCGGCGCTCGATGCCAAGCTGCGCGAAGAGATGCAGGTGGAACTGCGCCTGTTGCAGCAGCGTCTGGGCATCACCACCATCGTCGTCACCCATGACCAGCGCGAGGCCATGACCATGGCCGACCGCATCGTGGTCATGTCACAGGGCCGGGTCGAACAAATGGCCCCCCCGCATGATGTCTATCACAAACCCGAAACCGATTTCGTCGCCGGCTTCATCGGCCGGGCCAATTTCATCGACGGCCTGGCCGAGGATGGCGGCGTACGCGTCGGCGACAGCCTGTTGCGCGTCACGCCCGAGGCCCGCTACCTGCCCGGCTCTCCGGTCCGGGTGGCCTGCCGCCCCGAGGCGGTAGACCTGCAGGACAAGACCGGGCCGGACAACCGGATGCCGGCGACCGTGACCTTCGTGCGCGACCTGGGCCCGGTCCGCGATATCCATCTGGAGAGCGCGCTGGGCAAGATGGTGGTCGAATACGCCCTGGGCGAGAACCGCGACACGTTCCGCATCGGCGATCAGGTCTCGATGACCCTGCCACCCGATGCGCTGCGGGTCTTTCCGCGGGTTCAGCCGGGCGGCACCCGGGATCAGACAGAGGCCAGGCCCGACCGCATCGAGGCCGCCGAGTAATGAGCGTCGCCGAACAGATACCCGCCGCGCCCGCGGCCGCGGCATCCGCCGCCACTCAAGCTGAGGCAACACCGCCCCGCCCCACCCCACGCGGGGCAGGACAGGTGCCGCGTGCCGCACCGGATACCGACACCGCGCGCCGGCCCTGGCCGCGTCTTCTGGACCGGGGCGGCAAGGCGGTGCTCTGGGCGCTGGTGCTGGCGCTGTGCGTCACGCCGATCCTGCTGGTGATGGCCATCTCGCTGGGCCAGTCGGTGGAGGGGTCAGCCTGGGAATGGTCGCTGACATTGCGGAACTACCAGCGGTTCTTCGTGGGCTCCAACTGGCCGGCCGATCCGACATTCCTGTATCTGAACCAGCTTTACTGGTCGCTGCGCTATGCCACCATCGCCTCGGTGCTGGCGGTGGCGACGGCGCTGCCCTTCACCTATCTGATGACGCGGCTGTCACGGGCGGCGCAGGCCTGCTGGCTGGTTTTCATCCTGGCCTCGCTGGCGCTGTCGGAAGTGTTCATCGTGATGGGCTGGGACATCCTGCTGTCCAACAATTCCGGCCTGCCCCGGCTGTTTCTGGTCACCGGCCTGACCGACTGGTTGAAGGAAACGGGCTGGTTCGACGTGCTGCGCGAATGGGGCCTGGCCAACCCGCGCAACGTGCGCTTCAAGACATCGGAACTGGCAACCGTGCTGACCATGTCCTACCTGGTCTGGCCCTATGCCGTGATCCTGCTCTATCCCGCGCTGTCGCGCCTGGACCCGGCGCTGTCAGAGGCCGCGCGCACCATGGGCGCTGGTTCCTGGACGGTGGCGCGCACGGTGATCCTGCCAGCGGTGCGCCTGCCGCTGATCGGCTCGACCTTCCTGCTTTTCGTGTTTCTGCTGGGCACCTATGTCGCGGTCACCGTCTTTGCCGACCCGTCACGGCAGACCACGGCGATTTCCATCTACGACCATGTACGCGGCGCCAACCTGGATGCCCCGTTCGGCGCGGCGCAGGCGGTAATCCTGCTGGTGACGGCCACGCTGTTCCTGACGCTGGGGCATTTCCTGACGCGGCGCGGAAGCGAAGGGAGGGCATGAGATGCTGAAAGCTGCCGGACATGTCTTCATGGGGCTTGCGGCCATCGTGCTGGCCCTGCCCATCGCCATCGTCTGCGCCGCAGCGCTCAATGGCGGGCGCACCATGGCCTTTCCCCCGCGCGACCCCACGCTGGCGCGGTTCGGCGAGTTCTTCATCTCCGAGCCGGTATGGACCCGCGCACTGATGAATTCGATCATCGTGTCCACCGGGGCGGCGACGCTGGCCGTGCTGCTGGCCTGGCCGATCGCCTATCTGCTGTGGAAGACCGGCGCGCGGGCGTCGCAGACACTGGCCGGGCTGGGCTCGGTGCCCTTTGCGCTGCCGCCAATCGTGTTTGGCGTGGGTCTGGGCTTCTTCTGGGCCTTCCTGGGCGGTCTGGGGTCGATCTGGGCGGGTATCATTAGCCATGCCACGCTCTTTCTGGCCCTGCCGCTGGTGACCATCTCCATCGGGTTGCAGGGGATCGACCGCGCGCATCTGGACGCCGCCGCGACGATGGGCGCCACCGAGAGCGTGACCTTCCGCAGCATCATCCTGCCGCAGACCCTGCCCTACACGGTGTCCGGCTTCTTCTTTGCCTTCGTGCTGTCCTTCAACGAATTCATCGTGATGTTCTTCGTCTCGGCCTCGGCCTATTCGACCGTGACCCTGCAGATCTTCAACTCGCTCAGGAATGGCTACACGCCGACCATGGCAGTCGGCGCAGTGACCTTCCTGACCGTCTCGCTCATCGTCTTTGGTGCCATCGCCCGCTGGGGCGACCTGCCGCGGCTGATGGGTGCCGATCAATCCCGCCGCTGAAAGGAACCGCGCCATGCCCCGCCAACCCACGCTTGTCGGAAATCCGGTCCTGCTGGTCATCGACATCCAGAAATCGGCCTTCATGGACCACAAGGCCGGCATTCCCTGCATGCCAGGCTACCGCGACAACATGGAACGCGCGCGCCGGGTGGTCGATGCCGCCCATGACGCCGCCATTCCGGTGGTCTTCATCCAGGAAATCCACCGCCGCGACAGGATCGACTATGGCCGCGAACTGGACGGAACCGAGGATATCCACTGCATGGAGGGCGAGCCAGGCACCCCCGTCGCCTTTGACGAAATGGGCCGCCAGCCCGGCGACTATTACGTGCCCAAGCGGCGCTATTCGGCCTTTTTCGGCACCGAGCTGGAAATCCTGCTGAAGGGGCTGAAGGCGCAGACGCTGATCCTGGTCGGCGGCATGACCGATGTCTGCGTGCATTACACCTTTGTCGATGGGCATCAGCATGACTATTACTGCCGTGTCGTGGGCGATTGCGTGGGCGGCACCTCGATCGCGGCGCATGAGGCTTCGCTCAACGCCATGGAATACCTGCAGGAGGGTGCGGTGCTGAGCGCCGATCAGATCGTGGCGGCGCTGGCAGAGGCACGCGCGGCGGCGGCATGATCAGTCTTTGCCGCGTGCAGGGCCACTGGCAGCGGGACTGGATCCGCGCGCCGGGGCTGGAAGACGCTACCACCCGCGTGCATTGGCTGCAGGCGGGGACGCTTTTTGCCGATATCCGCGTGCCGCTGGAGCGTCCCGCAGCGGGCAACGCGCGCTGTCTGGCCGAGATGTCGCCCGCCGCCCTGGCCGATCTGCTGTCTGCCGAAGGGTTTGCCGGCACCATCAGCCTGCAGGACGATGTCTGCACCTGGCACCGCATGGTGAACTGGCGCGGCTTCCCCTGCCCGGTCGATGCCGGGCGGCTGTGGGTCGACGCGGCTGGCGCGCTGATTGAGGATGGTGTTCATGCCGAGTATCGCGAACAGTGGCAGCGTCGGGCATCCGGCGCGCTGGTGGCCCGGCAGTTGCACGGCGCGGGCGGGATGGAGGGTGTGCTGTTGACCGGCCCGGCGCTTTTCCTGCTGGTCCTGGGCAGCCCCGAGACCCCTGCCCGACCGGACCTCGCCGCGTCCCTGCGCGCGGGGCTGGCCGGCGCGGAAGATGCGGCGCCGGCCTTTGACGCCGTCTGCGTCATGGGCCGGATCGAGGCCGGGCGCGGTGTCGCCACGCTGTCCACCCAGCCCTTCTGCGAGGGTCGCGCGGTCCTGGTCCTTGGCCGGGACAGCGCCACCCTGACCCTGCCCGGCTTTGACGGCAGCCCGCGCCGCCATGATCTGACGCTTCTGTCGCCAGTGCCCGCCTGACCCTTGCCCGCCTGAACCGCCCTAGCAAGCCCCGACCCTGCCAGCCCCGTGCCCCCCAATGAAGGCCCTGCCATGACCCTGCCCGTTGCCGCTGCCTGGTATCAGGCCACCCGCGTTGACGACGCCACCACCCTGATCATCGAGCCGCATATCCATGTGCTGGAACAGGCCAACATGTGGCTTGTCGAAGGGCGCGACCGGGACATGATCCTGGATACCGGCATGGGGGTGGTCCCGCTTCGCCCCTTCATCGACAGCCTGCGGCGTGATCCCGAAAAGCCGATCATCTGTGTCTCGTCCCATACCCATATCGACCATATCGGCGCGGTGCATGAGTTCGAGACGCGGCTGGTGCATCCGCTTGAGGCCGATGAAATGGCGGCGCCCTCCGGACTGCGGACCCTGTTTCGCCGCGACATGCCCGAGGCGCTGTTGCAGACCTTTCTGGATGCCGGCTACCCGCCCATCGGCGAGCTGCTGATCGAGGCGCTGCCCTATGCGGGCTATGATCCCTCCGGCTACCTGCTGCAGGGCGCCCCGGCCACCGGCCTGCTGAAGGAAGGCGACAGCGTCGATCTGGGCGATAGGCGCTATGCTGTGCTGCATCTGCCCGGCCATTCACCGGGCGGGATCGGTCTGTTCGAGGCCGCGACAGGCACGCTGTTCGCGGCCGATGCCATCTATGACGGGCCGCTCATCTATGCGGGCCCCAGCATGAGCATAGCCGCCTATCGCAAGACCTTCGCCAAACTGCGCGCCCTGCCGGTCAACCTGGTGCATGGCGGCCATGACCCCAGCTTCGACCGTGACCGGATGCTGGAAATCATCGATCACTACGAAAGGCTGTGGGCCGGGTGACGTTTCTTCCCGGATAGTGGGCTCTGTTCCATAACTCGGCTGAACGCCGAGGTTCCCCTTTACCCGGACGGACTCATCCCACGTGCTCTTTGACGGGTATCCCCCCCGGGCACGATGAATTCGCCGCTGTTTCTCATTCTGATCTTTTTTCGGATAGTGGGCACTCACGCCGCATCGCGGGTATAGGATGTGACAATGCCGCCGAGCTGGCGCCGGCGGCGGATCGGGCCGTCACGGGCTGTACGGAAATCGACCTGCAGCACGTTGTTGCCGAGACCCCGTCCGCGGTGCGGGCGCTCGGTGTTGTAATGGCGCACCCAAGTCCGCAGGATGTAATCGAGCTGCGACCGGCTGAAGCAGACGAAGAAATCCAGACATTCGCGCTTGATGGTGGCGATGAAGGACTCGGCGAAAGCATTGGCGTCCGGTGCTCTGTGCGGGATCTGGATGACCCTGGCACCTTCCAATGCCCAGACGGTGTCGAAGCTCGTGCTGAACTTGGTGTCGGCGTCTCTGAAGAGGAAACCCGGCTCGATCCCCTGCTTTGAGAACCACATGAGCGTGTTGCGTGTCTGCTGTGTAACCCACGCCGAGTCCGGGGTATGGACCTGTCACGGTTTGGTGCCGCTTCTTTGATCACGTAATGTGCAGCAAAGGAGATGAACCATGGGCACAGGCAGGACGGATGAATTTCGCAAGGATGCGGTTCGGATCGCGTTGACCA
>SKNG01000286.1 GCA_007120685.1 Paracoccaceae bacterium
ATGTTCTGCACCGGGCGGGGCGAGGGGACGAGGATATTGCGCGCGCCGATCTCGAAAAAACTCATCAGGTTCGCGGTGAAGGCGAAGATGTGATAGAGCGGCAGCGCGGTCAGCACGCAATCCTGCCCGCTCATGTGCGACCGGCCCATGGCCAGCACCTGCTGCAGATTGGCCAGGATGTTGCCATGGCTGAGCATGGCGCCCTTGGCCACCCCTGTGGTGCCGCCGGTATATTGCAGCATGGCCAGATCATCGGGCCGCAGATCCTGCCACCATGGCGCCGGATCCGCCCCGGTGGCGCGGCCCCTGGCCAGCGCCTCGCGCAGCCGCAGCACCGGGATTTCCAGCGGCGGGACGGGGGGCAGGGTGCGGCTCCAGACCTTCTGGACGCCGCGCACGATGGCCTGAGGGATGCGGGGGAAAAGTTCGGGCACGCCGGCCAGCACCACATGCCGGATGCCGGTCTGGGGGATCACCTGCGCCAGCTTGTCGGCGAAGATGTCGCAGATCACCAGCACCTCGACCCCGGCGTCGTTGAACTGATGGATCATCTCGCGCGGGGTATAAAGCGGGTTGGTGTTGACCAGCACCGCGCCGGCCTTGAAGGCGCCGAAGGCTGCCACCGGATAGGCCAGCCCGTTGGGCAGCTGCACCGCCACCCGCGCCCCGCGCCGGATGCCGCATTCGTGGTGCAGGAAGGCGGCAAAGGCATCCGACAACGCATCGACGCGGGCATAGCCGAGGCTGCCGTTCATGCCGTTGGGCACCACGCAGGTGAAGGCGGTCTTACGCGCATGCTGGGCGCAGGCGGTGTGGATCAGATGCGCAAGGCTCTGATGCGCTGATGGCGGCAGGTCGGCCGGGACGGCGGTGCCGTAGCTGTCGATCCACGGCCGCGCTGGCGCCGCGCTGGTGTTGCTGCTCACGATTTCCGACCCTCCCGCCGTGCCGACCCGTCCCCGCGGGCAGTGTTATCCCTAATCAACTCTTCCGGCCTGCTCAACACGCTTGATGCCCTCACCGACAGGAGCGTGAAGCCTCCAGCGGCCCGGTCCTTTCGATCTGCGCCGGCGTTCCTGTGTCGTCCCGGTCGATCAAGGCGTAGCGACCAGCCAGCCCTCAGAACGACAGGCCCAGCCGGTAGCCCGGGGCGAAATGCTGCGTGACCAGCGTCACCGGAGCCTCATTCAGCCAGGTCAGCCGCTCCATGGTGAACAGCGCGGTGCCGGGGAGGCAATCCATCGCTGCGGCGGTCGCCTCATCCGCGGCCCCGGCGCCCAGCACCAGTTCGCCATGCGTGAAAGGCACATGCTGGACCAGCCAGGAATTGGCGTCGATCCGCGCCAGATCGACCCCCAGGATCGCCGGCACCGCGTCCGGGTTGATCCAGCGATCCTCGTGCACATAGGGCCTGTCGTCGATCAGATGCAGGGCGCGCAGATGCAGCAGCGGGGTATCGGGCGGCAGGCTCAGTCGGGCCTGCACCGCCGCCGGCCCGGGCGCCAGATGGCGGGACAGCAGCCGGTAGCCATGACTGCCGCCGCGCGCCTCTACCTCCTGGCGGATCACCGGGATCGGCAGGATCGCCTTGCGCAGCGGGGTCTGCATGACCCGCGTGCCGCCCTTGCGGCGGCGGTCCAGATAGCCAGCCCCGGCCAGATCGCGCAGCGCCCTGTTGACGGTGGTGCGCGCGCAGCCCAGTTCGGCGGCCAGATCGGCCTCGTTGGGGATCAGCGCGCCCGGCGGCCATTCGCGCGCCCGGATGCGGCGCAGGGCCTCGTCGCGCACCGCCTGCCAGCCCAGGGCGCCGCCGCGCCGCTCAGATGGCATCGCCGAGCCGCTCCAGAACCGCCCTGTAGGCGGTGGTGATCGTCTCTCGCGCATGGTGGTGACCGTCTCGCACCAGATGCCGCCCGGCAGACCAGACCTCGGCCACCATCCGGTCATCGCCGGCAAAGATCCAGGCGTCCAGCACCCAATCGCCCTGCCGCCCGGCCAGATCGACCGCGCTGCCGTCCAGCGCCAGCAGGTCTGCCCACATCCCCGGTGCGATGACCCCGGCCGCGCGCCCCGCCGCCTGCGCGCCGCCCCGCACCGCGCCCTCGAACAGCACCCGGCCGGTGGAACGCTCCGCGCTGGCCAGCGCCGCGCGCGAGCGGTCGCGCAGCCGCTGCGAATACTCCAATGTGCGCAGTTCTTCCGACAGCGCGATGCGGATGTTGCTGTCCGACCCCACGCCGAATGCGCCCCCCGCGCCCAGCCAGCGCACCCCGTCGAAGATCCCGTCGCCCAGTGAGGATTCGGTGATCGGGCACAGCCCCGCCACGGCGCCGGTGGCGGCCAGCGCCAGCGTCTCGTCCGGTTCCATCTGGGTGCAGTGGATCAGGCACCAGCGCTGGTCAACCGCGGCATTCTCCAGCAGCCAGCGCACGGGGCGGGCACCCCATGCCGCCTGCACCTCCTCCACCTCGGCCATCTGCTCGGCCAGATGCATGTGCACCGGCCCGTCGCCCGCTTCAGCCCCAAGCACCAGCGCCGCCGCCAGCCCTTGCGGCGAGACCGCGCGCAGACTGTGCGGCGCCACCCCCAGAATCGTGTCCGCCGGCAGCCCCTTCAGCGCGGCGCGCGATGCCGTCAGCAACCGGGCAAACCGGTCGGGGTCATTGCCGAAGCGTAGCTGCCCCGGCCCCAGCGCGCGCCCGTCGCAGCCGCCGAACTGATAGAGCACCGGCAGCAGGGTCAGCCCGATACCCGTCTGATCCGCCGCCGCCGCGATCCGCGCGGCCATTTCCGCCAGATCATCATGGGGCACCCCGCCGGGCTGGTGGTGAAGGTAGTGGAATTCGACATTGCAGGCATAGCCCGCCTCCAGCATCTGCATCTGCACGAAGGCGGCGATGGCCTGCACATCCTCTGGCGTCAGCCGGTCCAGAAAGCGGAACATCAACTGCCGCCAGGTCCAGAACGTGTCACGCGGGTCGGGCCCCCGGCGCTCGGTCAGCCCAGCCATGGCGCGCTGAAAGGCGTGGCTGTGCAGATTGGCGGGCGCCGGCAGCAGGATGTCCAGCCGCTGGCCGGCAGGCGCCGCGCCGGGCGTCACCAAGGCAATCCGCCCGTCCGCGCCGAGCTCGACCCGCACATCGCGCGCCCAACCACCCGGCAGCAGCGCCTGTGTCGCGAACAGTACCGCCATGGCCCCCCCCCAGTTTTCGGAAATCTGTTGACAGGTTTATTATGTGCACTCATATTATCGCAGCTTTCGGTTTTGACAAGCCGATTCCACCCCCAGCACGGGCAGGGTCAGGATGGATCAGGCGCTTCTTTGCAACGCGCGTCTCGCCACCATGGCGGGCCCCGGCTACGGGCTGGTCGAGCGCGGCGCGCTGGCGCTGGGCGGCGGGCGCATCCTCTGGGCAGGGCCGCTGGACGACCTGCCGCCAGAGCACGCCGCCCTTCCCAGGCATGACATGGGCGGGCGGCTGATCACGCCCGCGCCCATCGACTGCCACACGCATCTGGTCCATGGCGGCGACCGCGCGCGCGAGTTCGAGCTACGCCTGCAGGGCGCCAGCTATGCCGAGATCGCCCGCGCCGGCGGCGGTATCCTGTCCACCGTCGCCGCCACCCGCGCGGCCAGCGAAGATGCGTTGGTCGCCAGCGCCCTGCCCCGGCTTGACGCCCTGCTGGCCGAGGGCGTGGCAACGGTCGAGGTGAAATCCGGCTACGGGCTGGACCGGGAGAGCGAATTGCGCATGCTCCGCGCCGCCCGCCGGCTGGCCACCCTGCGGCCGGTGCGCATCCTCACCACCTATCTGGGCGCCCATGCCTGCCCGCCCGATACCGATGCCGACGTCTATATCGACGCCACCTGCATCCCCAGCCTGCACGCCGCCCATGCCGAAGGGCTGGTCGACGCCGTGGACGGATTTTGCGAGGGCATCGCCTTCACCCCTGCCCAGATCGCCCGCGTCTTCGATGCCTCCCGCGCGCTGGGCCTGCCGGTGAAACTGCACGCCGAACAACTGACCCATACCGGCGGCACGGCCCTTGCCGCCCGCTACAACGCGCTCTCCGCCGACCATGTGGAATACGCCACCGACGAGGACGCCCGCGCCCTTGCCGCCGCCGGCACTGTAGCTGTCCTCTTGCCCGGCGCCTTCTACACCTTGCACGAAACCCAGGCGCCCCCCATCGCCGCCTTCCGCGCCCAGGGCGTGGCGATGGCGCTGGCCAGTGACTGCAACCCGGGCTCCTCGCCGCTGACCTCGCTCCTGCTGGCGATGAACATGGGCTGCACCCTCTTCCGCCTGACGCCCGAGGAGGCCCTGCGCGGGGTCACGGTCCATGCCGCCGCCGCGCTGGGCCTGACCGACTGCGGGCGCCTTGCCCCGGGGCTGCGCGCCGATCTGGCGGTCTGGGACGTGGCCAACCCCGCCGAACTCGCCTGGCGCATCGGCTTCAACCCGCTTCACCAACGCTGGCTGGAAGGTGCCCCATGCTGACCCTCACCCCCGGCACCACGCCCCTTGCCCAGCTTGAAACCCTCTGGCGCGATGGGCTCCCCGCCAGGCTGGACCCCACCACCGCCGCCCCCATCGCGGCAGCGGCGGAACAGGTGCGCAAGGCGGCCGAAGGCGCCGCGGCGGTCTATGGCGTCAACACCGGCTTCGGCAAGCTCGCTTCGGTCAAGATCGCGCCCGAAGATACCGAGACCCTGCAGCGCAACCTGATCCTCAGCCATTCCTGCGGCCTGGGCGAGGCGCTGGATATCCCCGCCACCCGCCTGATGATGGCGCTGAAACTCCTCAGCCTCGGCCGCGGCGCCTCGGGCGTGCAGCCGATCACCGTGGCGCTGATCGAAGGGATGCTGGAACGCGGCGTCACCCCGGTGATCCCGGTGCAAGGCTCGGTCGGCGCCTCGGGCGACCTCGCACCGCTCGCGCATATGACAGCTGTGATGATCGGCGCGGGCGAGGCGGTGCTGAACGGCGAAACCCTGCCCGGTGCCGCGGCGCTGGAAAAGGCCGGCCTCTCCCCCGCCAACCTGGGCCCGAAAGAAGGTCTCGCGCTGATCAACGGCACGCAATTCTCCACCGCCCTGGCGCTGGCGGGGCTTTTCGACGCCTGGCGGCTGGCGCGCGAAAGCCTGGTCATCGCCTGCCTGTCCACCGACGCCATCATGGGCTCCACCGCCCCCCTGCAACCCGAAATCCACGTCCTGCGCGGCCATCGCGGCCAGATCGAGGCGGCAGCGGCCATGCGCGCCCTGATGGCGGGCTCGGCAATCCGCGAAAGCCACCGCGAGGGCGATACCCGCGTGCAGGACCCCTATTGCATCCGCTGCGCGCCCCAGGTGCTGGGTGCGGCGCTGGACCTTCTGCGCTTTGCCGCCACCACGCTGGAAACCGAAGCCAACGCCGTCACCGACAACCCGCTTGTCACCGCCGCCGGCATCATCTCGGGCGGCAATTTCCACGCCGAACCGGTTGCCTTCGCCGCCGATATCATCGCGCTGGCGCTGGCCGAAATCGGCGCCATCGCCCAGCGCCGCGTCGCGCTGATGGTCGATCCCACGCTCAGCTTCGACCTGCCGCCCTTCCTGACCCCCGATCCCGGTCTCAACTCCGGCCTGATGATCGCCGAGGTCACGACGGCGGCGCTGATGAGCGAGAACAAGCACCTCGCCAACCCCTGCAGCACCGACAGCACCCCCACCTCGGCCAATCAGGAAGACCATGTCTCCATGGCCGCTCATGGCGCGCGCCGCCTGCACCGCATGACCGCCAACCTCGCCCCTATCCTCGGCGTCGAGGCGCTCTGCGCCGCCCAGGGCATCACCTTCCGCGCGCCGCTGACCACCTCGCCGCGCCTGCAGCAGGCCATCACTACCATCCACACGGCCAGCCCGCCCCTGCAGGCCGACCGCTACCTCGCCCCCGATCTCCGCGCCGCGGCCGCCCTCACCCTCGCCGGCCAACTGGCCCGCGACACCGACCTGGACCTGCCCCTGTGAGGCCCTTGTCCCTCTTTGCTCCTCAAATATCCCGGGGGGAGTCCGCGCCAGCGGACGGGGGGCAGCGCCCCCCAAGCAAATGCATCGCGTCGGGCGCAGCCCGGCCACTTCTTCACCCCAAGGCCCGTCCATGACCCCGGTCGACATCACCCGCGGCGACAGCCCGCTGCTGCTGGGCATGCCCCATACCGGCACCTTCCTGCCGCCCGAAATCCACGCCCGCCTCAACCCCCGCGGCCGGCAACTCACCGACACCGACTGGCATATCGAACGGCTCTATTCCGACCTCATCCCCGGCGCCACCATCTTGCGCGCGACCTTCCATCGCTACGTCATCGACGCCAACCGCCCGCCCAGCGCCGAAAATCTCTACCCCGGCCAGAACACCACCGGCCTGATCCCACTGACCGATTTCGACGGCGAAGCGATCTGGACCACCCCGCCAACCGACACCGACACGGCAGAGCGCCTCGCCGCCTTCCACCACCCCTATCACGCCGCTATCGAAGCCGAACTCAACCGCATCCGCGCCCGCCACGGCGTCGCCATCCTCTACGACTGCCATTCGATCCGCGGCGATATCCCCTTCCTCTTCCACGGCCGCCTGCCGGACCTGAATGTCGGCACCGCCGACGGCGCCAGCTGCGATGCGCGCGTCACAGAGGCGGTGATGGACGTGGTCGAACGCGCCGAGGACTGCAGCCATGTCCTCAACGGCCGCTTCAAGGGCGGCTGGACCACCCGCCACTACGGCCGCCCCGCGCAGGGCATCCACGCCATCCAGATGGAACTTGCGCAATCCACCCATCTGGAAAGCGAATCCCCGCCCTTCGCCTATGACAGCGAAAAGGCCGCGCGCCTGCGCCCCCTCCTGGCCGAAATCCTGCAAACGCTGGCCGATCTGGCCCCCACGCTGCGAGGCTGACATGACCCCGAAACACCCCGGCCCCCGCCACAACATCCGCGACATCTTTCCCCCCACCGGGCCGGACATCACCGCCAGAAGCTGGCTGACCGAAGCGCCGATGCGGATGCTGATGAACAACCTGCACCCGGATGTGGCGGAAAACCCGCATGAACTGGTCGTCTATGGCGGTATCGGCCGCGCCGCCCGCACCTGGGATGACTTCGACCGCATCGTCGCGGCGCTGAAGGATCTGGACGACGACCAGACCCTGCTGGTGCAGTCCGGCAAGCCCGTGGGCATCTTCCGCACCCACCGCGACGCCCCGCGCGTGCTGATCGCCAATTCCAACCTGGTGCCGCATTGGGCCACCTGGGACCATTTCAGCGAGTTGGACCGAAAGGGCCTTGCCATGTACGGCCAGATGACCGCCGGCAGCTGGATCTACATCGGCACGCAAGGGATCGTGCAGGGCACCTACGAGACCTTTGCCGAGGCCGGGCGCCAGCATTACGGCGGCGACCTGCGCGGCAAATGGATCCTCACCGCCGGCCTTGGCGGCATGGGCGGCGCGCAGCCGCTGGCGGCGGTGATGGCCGGCGCCTGCTGTCTGGCCGTCGAATGCGACGAAACCCGCGCCGATTTCCGCATTCGCACCCGTTATTGCGACGAAAAGACCCACAGCCTGGACGAGGCCCTGGCACTGATCGACCGCTGGACACAGGCGGGCGAGGCGAAATCCGTGGCCCTGATCGGCAATGCCGCCGATGTCTTTCCCGAGCTTGCGAGGCGGATGAAGCAGGGCGGGACGCGCCCTGACATGGTCACCGACCAGACCAGCGCCCATGACCCGGTGCATGGCTATCTGCCGCAGGGCTGGACCGTCGCCGAATGGCGCGCGAAACAGGAGACCGACCCGAAAGCCGTCGAGAAAGCCGCGCGCGCCAGCATGAAGATCCATGTCGCGGCGATGGTCGATTTCTGGAACGCGGGCGTGCCGGTGCTGGACTATGGCAACAACATCCGCCAGGTCGCGCTGGAGGAAGGGCTGGAAAACGCCTTTGCCTTCCCCGGTTTCGTCCCGGCCTATATCCGCCCGCTGTTCTGCCGGGGCGTGGGTCCCTTCCGCTGGTGCGCGCTCTCGGGCGACCCCGAGGATATCTACCGGACTGACCAGCGGATGAAGGACCTTTTCCCCGAAAACGACCATCTGCACAGATGGCTTGACCTCGCGCGAGAGCGCATCGCCTTTCAGGGCCTGCCCGCGCGGATCATGTGGATCGGGCTGGGCGAGCGGCACAAGGCCGGGCTGGCGATCAATGAGATGGTCCGGAATGGCGAATTGAAAGCGCCCGTGGTCATCGGCCGCGACCATCTGGATTCCGGCTCTGTCGCCAGCCCCAACCGGGAAACCGAGGCGATGAAGGACGGCTCTGACGCCGTTTCCGACTGGCCCCTGCTGAACGCGCTGCTGAACACTGCCAGCGGCGCCACCTGGGTCAGCCTGCACCACGGCGGCGGCGTCGGCATGGGGTTTTCGCAGCATTCCGGCATGGTCATCGTCTGCGACGGCAGCGCGGATGCCGACCGCCGGCTGGAACGCGTGCTGTGGAACGACCCCGCAACCGGCGTGATGCGCCATGCCGATGCGGGCTATGAGATCGCGCTGGACTGCGCCCGCGAACACGGGCTCAACCTGCCGGCCATCCTGAAGCCATGACGCAGCACGGGCACGCGCAGGCCGCGCGTGCCCGTGCCCGAAGGGTTGCCCTCAGCCCCGCGTGGAACCTGGGGGCGCGCGGGTGTGATACCGTTTCCGGTTGATCGCTTCGGCAGGCGCGGGGGGCGGGGTGACGCGCCTTCGAAGGCGCGTGCGAACGGGCTTTCGAAAGCCCGTTCTTCGCCATTGCGCATGCGACCCGAGCCAA
>SKNG01000326.1 GCA_007120685.1 Paracoccaceae bacterium
AAGGGGCCGCCGCCGAGATAGGCGAAGAACACGCCCGCCCCGGCGCCCGAGGTCACGACATAGCCCCAGAACCGCGGCGAGGCGAAAAGCTCCGGATACTGGCGCAATTGCGCGGCGAAGCTGGTGGCGCGGAGGGGCGCGGTCTCGCCCAGGTCGGCCCAGACCAGCGCCAGCATTGCCACGCCCATCACGAATAGCAGCACGAAACTGGCCTGCCAGCCCACGGTTTCGTCCAGCACGCCGCCGATGATCGGCCCCAGCATCGGCGCTATCGACATGCCCATGGTGACATAGCCGATGATCGAGGCGGCATCGGCCTCGTCCACCATGTCGCGGGCGATGGCCCGGCTGAGCACCATGCCGGTGGCGATGATCGCCTGCGCGGTGCGGAACGCCAGGAAGGCCTCGACGCTGGTGGCCAGCAGCGTGCCGACGGTGGCCAGCAGGAAGATGACCAGCGCGGCGATGATCAGCTTGCGCCGCCCGAACCGGTCCGACAGCGGGCCGATGACCACCTGCAGGAGTGCGCTGGCGGCCAGATACAGCGACACCGATAGTTGCATCACCCCGTAATCCACCCCGAAATGCACCGCCATGTTCGGCAGCGAGGGCAGAAAGATGTTCATGGTCACGGCAGACACCCCGGCAAGCAGGATCAGCGTGGCGATATGCGGCGGGGTGGTGCGGTCAAGAAACCGCAACGGGGGCATGTTCATGCTTAACAGGTGTAGTTTTGGCCCTGCCGGAAGTCCAGAGCGCATCGGCAGCCGCGGCTATGGGCAGGCCAGGTGCCGCCACGCGACTTTGCAATTATTCATTTCGCAGTCGGGCCGATTGACCCGATATGCAAATTTTCTGGTTTTTCCTTTCCTTGCCTTGTGCGCTGGATGTATACGCGCGCCAGAGCGAAGGAGGGCGCGATGAAGGACATCCTGCAGGAACTGGAGACGCGCCGCGCGCAGGCGCGGCTGGGCGGCGGCGAAAAACGCATCGCCGCGCAGCACGCCAAGGGCAAGCTGACCGCGCGCGAGAGGGTGGAACTGCTGCTGGACGAAGGCAGTTTCGAGGAATTCGACATGTTCGTCGCGCATCGCTGCACCGATTTCGGCATGAGCGACGACAGGCCGGCGGGCGACGGGGTGGTGACCGGCTGGGGCACGATCAACGGCCGGCAGGTCTATGTGTTCAGCCAGGATTTCACTGTCATGGGCGGCTCGGTGTCGGAAACCCATGCCGCCAAGATCTGCAAGATCATGGACATGGCCATCCAGAACGGCGCCCCGGTGATCGGCCTGAACGATTCCGGCGGCGCGCGCATTCAGGAAGGGGTCGCCAGCCTCGCCGCCTATGGCGAGGTCTTTCAGCGCAACATCCTGGCCAGCGGCGTGATCCCGCAGATCAGCGTCATCATGGGTCCCTGCGCGGGCGGGGCGGTCTACAGCCCGGCGATGACCGATTTCATCTTCATGGTGCGCGACTCGTCCTACATGTTCGTCACCGGCCCAGATGTAGTGAAGACCGTCACCAATGAGGTCGTCACGGCCGAGGAACTGGGCGGCGCCAGCACCCATACCCGCAAATCCTCGGTCGCCGACGCGGCGTTCGAAAACGATGTCGAGGCGTTGATCGAGGTCCGCCGCCTGGTCGATTACCTGCCGCTGAACAACCAGGCCAAACCGCCCGTTCGCCCCTTCTTTGACGCGCCGGACCGGCTGGAACCCAGCCTGGACACGCTGGTGCCGGACAACCCGAACACGCCCTACGACATGAAGGAACTGATACAGAAGGTCGCCGACGAGGGCGATTTCTACGAAATCCAGGCCGATTTCGCCAAGAACATCATCACCGGCTTCATCCGGCTGGAGGGGCGCAGCGTGGGCGTGGTGGCCAATCAACCGATGGTGCTGGCCGGGTGCCTGGACATCGACGCCAGCCGCAAGGCCGCGCGCTTCGTGCGTTTCTGCGACGCTTTCGAGATCCCCATCCTGACCTTCGTCGATGTGCCGGGTTTCCTGCCGGGCACCGGGCAGGAATACAACGGCATCATCAAGCATGGTGCGAAGCTTCTGTTCGCCTATGGCGAGGCAACTGTGCCGAAGGTCACGGTGCTGACCCGCAAGACCTATGGCGGGGCCTATGTGGTGATGAGTTCCAAGCATCTGCGCGGCGATTTCAACTATGCCTGGCCCACGGCCGAAGTGGCGGTGATGGGCGCCAAGGGGGCGGTGGAGATCCTGTATCGCTCGGAACTGGGTGACGCCGAAAAGATCGGCGCGCGCACGCAGGATTACGAGGACCGCTTCGCCAATCCCTTCGTCGCAGCCGAAAAGGGTTTCATCGACGAGGTGATCATGCCGCAGTCCACGCGCAAGCGGGTCTGCCGGGCGTTTGCCTCTCTGCGCAACAAGAAGCTGACCAACCCGTGGAAGAAGCACGACAACATCCCCCTGTGACGGCGCCCTACGGCCATCCGGATGCGCGCGGCTTCGCGGCCGACCGGCTGCTGGAAAGCGAGCGGATGGCGTTGGCGGTGGCCGGCGCGCCGCTGGCGCTGTTGATGACCCAACTGGCCACCATCGGCGCGGCGGCGGATTGGGTGCGGGGGCTGGCGACGCTGTCGATCGTCTGTTTCGTCTATTGCTGTGTCTGGCAGGTGTATATCGTGAACTATGCAACCTACTGGCTTGCCGCCGAACGGATCGGCGATGATGGCGCCGCCCTGCCCGGGCGCGGACTGCTGCGGGCCTTCAAACTCGGCGAAACCTACACCGAAGAGGGGCTGACTGTGCTGATCCGCCCGTCACGGCTGCACTACGCCCTGGCCTACTGGATCGGGGGCGTGGCGGGGTTGGCGGTTGCCTTCGGGGTGATCTGGACATGATCGGCGCGGGCTCCCGGCATCTGTCGATGCGCCATCGCTTGGTGGCCGGCGCGCTGCTGGCCATCGCCACGCTTAGCGCCGCCGCGCTGTCGCTCGCACCCGGCAGAGCAGGCGAGGGCTTTGCCTTGCCCGGGTCAGGTCTGGAGCTTCGCCTGCAGGAAATCATCTGGGATGACGAAGACCGGATCGGACGCTTCCGCTTCGTCGCCCCCGGCCTGCCTGACGTCATCGACGGGCAAGACCCGCTGGACGCAGACATGATGGCGCTGTGCAACGGCTTCGCCGTGCCGCTGATGCGCGGGCTGCAACCGGACTGGCAGCAGATTGTCCTGTCCCTGGCCTCGCGCCCCACACCGTTCGGCGAATACGACCCAGAGGCTGTGCAGGTGTTCGAGGGTTTCGAGATCCGCGATGGCGTTTGCGATTGGGGAGAATTCTGATGGCAGGTTCGGTTAGTGTCAACAATGCCCCATGCGTCACGCCGAAAACACGGTGTCTGACAGAATCGAGATTGCAATACTGGCATTTTGCAGCGCTTCGGCATACACTCTGCAGCGGTACGGCCGGATCCGGCCGTGCCGAAACGGCGCCCAAGCGCCGATCAAGGCTGAAACCTGAAACGAGCTGGAGCAGACCATGTACCGATCGATCCGAGTGGCGTTTGTCGCCCTCATTGCCCTGCCTGTCCTGGCGGGCTGCCACCACTTCCACCGTGCCGAGCCCGAACCGGTCATCGTGCCGGTGCAGCCGGTCGAAGCCGAACCGACGCACAGGAGCAAGTACCGCTAAGCGCCGCGCGCCCGTTTCCTGCCCGGCCCCCAGACGGGCCGGGCAGGCCCTCCCCCTGCACCGTGTCCAGGGGGCAGCATGCTGAAACATCGCGGCTTTCCCGGCCGTCTGCCCGGCACGGATTTCCAGTTCACCATCCGCCGCGCCAACAAGGACGGCGCCACGCCCCTGATCGCGCGCAAGCGCTTTGCCGACCGGCGCCCGGCCGACCGCCGCGCCGATGCGGCCTTCATGGCCGCGCTCTGGGAACATTTCGGCGACCAGCCTTTCGAGCGCGGCAACCTGGATGCCGGCCGCCTGTCCTGGCTCTTCGGGCGCGAGGTTGTGCCGGCAGAAGACCCGTTCGATCCCACCAGCTACGAAGCGCTGCTGCGCGTCGATGCCGATGCCGCCCGCATCAGCTTTCCGCAGATTTTTGCTGATTGCGACCTGGGTAACGTAGAAGATATCGGAAAGGGCTGGCCTTGATAGTTGGATTTGTGGCATTTTCATACTCCACCGGCCGACAGAGCCGGGCGCTTGAGGCAGGCCAGGAGCAGACATGTCACGCACTATCGTTGCGATTGGGTTCGCGGCTGCGTTGTTGGCGGGTTGCGGCAACACGCTTGGGGAACAGGCTCTTATCGGCGGCGGCGCCGGCGCGGCGGGGTCGCTGCTACTGGGCGGCGATCCGCTGCTGGGCACGGCCGTCGGTCTGGGCGGCAACCTGCTCTACTGTCACTTCAACTACGGCGCCTGCTACTACTGAGCGGGCCCGGCATGTCGGTTTTTCGCCACGCCAGTCCCTGCCCGGGCCGGCGGGGCTTTCGGCCGTTCTGAATCGGGCCGCGGCCCAGGGGGGAAATCCATGTTCGACAAGATCCTGATCGCCAACCGGGGCGAGATTGCCTGCCGCGTCATCAAGACGGCGCGCAAAATGGGCATCAAGACGGTGGCGGTCTATTCCGACGCCGACCGCAACGCGCTGCATGTGCAGATGGCCGATGAGGCGGTGCATATCGGCCCGGCGCCCGCCAACCAGTCCTATATCGTCATCGACAAGGTGATGGCAGCCATCCGCCAGACCGGCGCGCAGGCGGTGCATCCGGGCTATGGCTTTTTGTCCGAGAACATGAAATTCGCCCAGGCGCTGGAGGCCGAGGGCGTGGCCTTCATCGGCCCGCCCTCTGGCGCGATCGAGGCGATGGGCGACAAGATCACCTCGAAGAAGCTGGCCGCTGAGGCTGGGGTCAGCACGGTGCCCGGCTACATGGGCCTGATCGCTGACGCCGATGAGGCGGTGAAGATTGCCGGCGAAATCGGCTATCCGGTGATGATCAAGGCCAGCGCCGGCGGCGGCGGCAAGGGGATGCGCATCGCCTGGAACGACGAGGAAGCACGCGAGGGGTTCGAAAGCTCGAAGAACGAGGCCGCCAGCAGCTTTGGCGACGACCGCATCTTCATCGAGAAGTTTGTCACCCAGCCGCGCCATATCGAGATCCAGGTGCTGGCCGACAAGCACGGCAACACCGTGCATCTGTTCGAGCGCGAATGCTCCATCCAGCGGCGCAATCAGAAGGTGATCGAGGAAGCGCCCTCGCCCTTCCTGGACGAGGGCACGCGCGCGGCGATGGGCGAACAGGCCTGCGCGCTCGCGCGCGCGGTGGGCTATACCAGCGCCGGCACGGTGGAATTCATCGTCGATGGCGAGCGCAATTTCTACTTTCTGGAGATGAACACCCGCCTGCAGGTAGAACACCCGGTGACCGAACTGATCACCGGCGTCGATCTGGTGGAACAGATGATCCGCGTGGCCGCCGGAGAAAAACTGCCCTTCGCGCAGGAAGACCTGAGCATCGACGGCTGGGCGATGGAAAGCCGGCTTTACGCCGAAGACCCTTATCGCAACTTCCTACCCTCCATCGGCCGGCTGACCCGCTACCGCCCGCCGGTGGAAGGCCCCACGCCGACGGGCGGCATCGTGCGCAACGATACCGGCGTCTACGAGGGCGGCGAGATCAGCATGTATTACGACCCGATGATCGCCAAGCTGTGCAGCTGGGGCCAGACCCGCGCCGCGGCTATCGAGGAGATGCGCCTGGCGCTGGACACGTTCGAGGTCGAAGGGATCGGCCATAACCTGCCCTTCTGCTCGGCCGTGATGGAACATCCGCGCTTTGTCGAGGGCGCCATCACCACCGCCTTCATCGCCGAGGAATACCCCGAGGGCTTCCAGGGCGTCACCCTGCCCGATGCCACGCTCAAGCGCGTCGCGGCAGCGGCAGCGGCGATGAACCGGGTGGCCGAGATCCGCCGCACGCGGGTTTCGGGCCGCATGGACAACCACGAGCGCAAGGTCGGCGACGACTGGGTGGTGCGCGCCCAGGGCGAGGAATTCGCACTGCATGTGCGCGCCGACAAGGGTGGGGCGACGGTAGAATTCGCGGGCGGCAATGGCGCGATGCGGGTGGAATCCGACTGGGTGCCGGGCCAGAGCCTGGCGCGGCTGCTGATCGACGGCGAACCGCTGGTGCTGAAGGTGAACAGGATCACCGGCGGCTACCGCATCCGCCTGCGCGGCGCCGACCTGAAGGTGCACGCCTTCTTGCCCCGCCAGGCCGCGCTGGCCGCGCTCATGCCGGAAAAACTGCCGCCCGATACCTCCAAGATGCTGCTTTGCCCCATGCCCGGGCTGATGGTGAAGCTCTCGGTGGCCGAGGGGGACGAGGTGTTCGAGGGTCAGGCGCTGTGCACCGTGGAAGCGATGAAGATGGAGAACATCCTGCGCGCCGAACGCAAGGCCGTGGTGAAGAAGATCAACGCCGATATCGGCGGCAGCCTGGCCGTCGACGATGTGATCATGGAGTTCGAGTGATGGCCCGGATCGACAAGTTTGAGATGCAAGAAAAGTCTCGCCCAAGTGTTCACGCACCTGTAGAGGCAAGTTACACAGTGTTCGATGTCGACGGCATTACATATTTGCAAATCGACACCTACGGCTCGGCTGACAGAAAACTCGCAAATAAAATCAGCCAATCCATCCAGCTAGGTCCCGATGGGATCGAGGGCTTGCGCACGATTCTTGACCGGCTACCATAATGCCAACTCGCGCCCCCCTCATCTTGCCTCAAATACTCCGAGGGGGTTCCGAACGCTCGGAAATCGCACCAGTGGTGCGATTTCAGCGAAGGAACGGGCGGAGCCCCGGAGCGCAGCGGACGGGGGGCAGCGCCCCCCTGCCCCGCTGCCGCGCTCAGTCACGCCCGGACGGCGCGCGCTCCAGCATCTCCTGTCGCCGCAGCGGAAAGCGGTCGATCACCGCGTTCAGTTCGCGGATCGACCGCGGCGCGGGGCGGCGCTGCTTGACCTCGCCATCCTTGTCGATGATTGCCAGCATGAACCCCCGCGGCCGCAGCATCTGCCGCAGCGCGCTGCCGGAATTGCGGTCGGTATCGGTAATCACCACCACATCGCGCTCATACAGATCGTCCGCCCGGTCGGCGATACTGCGCATCTGGCGGATATATGCCGGGTCGTTGGGCGTGTCGGCCATCACCGCCAGGATGCGCCATTCCCAGATGAAATCCACCGGGTCCACCTCGGCCGCGTCGATGATGCGCAACCCTTCGGGCGTCTCGGCCTCGGCTGCCTCGCCCTCGGCCACCTCGGCCGCGGCTTCCGGCAGAACCTCGGTCGCCCGGGCAGGGTTCAGGGCCAGCAGGCAGGCAAGCGTCACGGACAGGATAAAGGCAGGAGTGCTTGGCATCATCGGCATTCGCTTTGGTGTCACTTCTGCAGATATAGGCAGTCCGCCCCCGAAAACACCAGACCGCCCGCCATTTTGCCGCCCCTCCCGCCGCGGCGCCGCACAGCATGAAGGATCGACCCGATGAGCAATGACACCCCCGGCCGCCCCGCCACCCTGGCCGACTGGCAGGCGCTGGCCGAAAAGGAACTGAAGGGCCGCGACCCCGAAAGCCTGACCTGGGAGACGCTGGAGGGCATCCCGGTCAAACCGCTCTACACCGCCGACGACCTGACCGGCCTGGACCATCTGGACAGCCTGCCAGGCCTGGCCCCCTTCACCCGCGGCCCACGCGCCACCATGTATGCCGGTCGGCCCTGGACCATCCGGCAATATGCCGGTTTCTCCACCGCCGAGGAATCGAACGCCTTCTACCGCCGCGCACTGGCCGCTGGTCAGCAGGGCGTCTCGGTCGCCTTCGACCTGGCCACCCATCGCGGCTATGACAGCGACCACGAGCGCGTGGTCGGCGATGTCGGCAAGGCCGGGGTGGCGATCGACTCGGTTGAGGACATGAAGATCCTCTTCGACGGCATCCCGCTGGAAAAGGTCAGCGTTTCCATGACCATGAACGGCGCCGTGATCCCCATTCTGGCCAATTTCATCGTCACGGGCGAGGAACAGGGCGTCGACCGGAAGCTGCTTTCGGGCACCATCCAGAACGACATCCTGAAGGAATTCATGGTGCGCAACACCTATGTCTACCCGCCCGAGGCCAGCATGCGCCTGGTGGCCGATATCATCGAATACACCGCCACCGAGATGCCGCGCTTCAACTCCATCTCCATCTCCGGCTATCACATGCAGGAGGCCGGCGCGAACCTGGTGCAGGAACTGGCCTTCACCCTGGCCGACGGGCGCGAATATGTGCGCGCGGCCATCGCGCGGGGGATGGATGTGGACGCCTTTGCCGGCCGGCTGTCCTTCTTCTTCGCCATCGGCATGAATTTCTTCATGGAAGCCGCCAAGCTGCGCGCCGCCCGCCTCCTTTGGCATCGCATCATGTCGGAATTCAATCCGAAGAAACCCGGCAGCCTGATGCTGCGCACGCATTGCCAGACCTCGGGCGTCAGCCTGGCCGAACAGGACCCCTATAACAACGTCGTGCGCACGGCCTACGAGGCGCTCTCGGCCGTGCTGGGCGGCACCCAGTCGCTGCACACCAATGCGCTGGACGAGGCCATCGCCCTGCCCACCGATTTCAGCGCCCGCATCGCGCGCAACACTCAGCTTATCCTTCAGGAAGAGACCGGCGTGACCAAGGTCGTCGATCCGTTGGCTGGCAGTTACTATGTCGAAAAACTGACAGCCGACATGGCCGAGGC
>SKNG01000497.1 GCA_007120685.1 Paracoccaceae bacterium
CTCAGGCCTTGGCCCGGTCGGCGGCGCGGCCGGGCATCAGATCATACGGGTGTTGCCAGCCGGGCTGCGCGCTCAGCCGCGTCAGCCAGGCGTCGATATGGGGCCAGTCGGCCCGGTCGAAGCCGAAAGGCTCGGGATAGTAAAGGTAACCCGCGCAGGCGCAATCGGCGATGGAGGGGGCCTCGCCCACAATCCAGTCGCGGCCCTGCAAATGGGTGTTGAGTGTTGCGTAGACGGGTTTCAGCCGGCCCTGCATGAAACGGATCACTTCGGCCGGGCGCTTTTCCTCGGGCAGAAAGTTCATCAGGAAACGGGTCATGCCGGCCTGGCTGGAAAGCTTGTGGTTGTCCCAGAGAAGCCAGCGCAGCACCTCCGGATTGTCGGCGCCGGCCATCCTGCCGGTCTTGCGGGCGACATGGTCCTGAATGACCCCGGACTGGCCGAGAACGAGGTCCCCCTCCACCATCACCGGCACCTCGCCCATCGGGTTCAGCGCGCGGAATTCAGGGGTTCGGTTCTCGCCGCCGAAGAAATCGACGAAGCGCGGCTGCCAGTCGTAGCCACAAAGCGCCATGGTCAGCGCTGCCTTGTAGGCATTGCCGGATTCGCCGAAGCAGTAAAGGGTTGCGGTCATTGTGTGCTCCAGATCCGTTCCGTGATCGCTGGTTGCGGCGTCGGAGCGGGGGTTTCACACCCCCGCGCCCCCGTGGCGTATTTCTCGCAAGATGATGGGGCGCGGTAACGCTTCCTTAACCATGCGCCGTCAATGCTGGTTTCACGGTACAGGCTGGCGAGCCGATGACCGTGCAAGGTGACGCCACCCCGACCCGCTGGAGAGCATATCGCACAGGCGGGGCGGGGTGTGCACCTATTGGGAACCGTCCCTTCATCTTGCGTGAAATACGCTGCGGGGGGTCCGGGGGGCGCAAAGCCCCCCGGCCTGGCCCAACCGTCGGGCCATGATCTTCGATCATGGAACCGGCGGGCGGGAGTGCTCACAGCGACCGTCCGATCAGTTCCTTCATGATCTCGTTGGTGCCGCCATAGATCCGCTGCACTCGCGCGTCGGTCCACATCTCGGCCACCGCATATTCCGACATGAACCCGTAGCCGCCATGCAACTGCACGCATTCGTCGATCACCGCGCATTGCAGGTCGGTCAGCCAGTACTTGCACATCGCCGCCATCTCGACCGTCAGCGCGCCCTTCAGATGCGCCTCGATGCAGCTGTCCAGAAATGCCCGCGCCACCGCCGCATTCGTCTTGCACTCGGCCAGCTTGAACCGCGTGTTCTGAAAGTTGATGATCGGCTGCCCGAACGCCTCGCGCTCCTTGCAATAGGCGATCGTGCGCTCCACTGCCCCTTCGAGCGCCCCCACCGCGCCGCAGCCGATAATCAGCCGCTCTTGCGGCAGTTGCTCCATCATCTGATAGAAGCCCTGCCCCTCCTTGCCGCCCAGGATGTTCTCGGGTGGCACCGCCACCTCGTCGAAGAACAGCTCCGACGTATCCGCCGCCTTCAGCCCCACCTTGTCCAGGTTGCGCCCGCGCCGAAAGCCCTCGGCCCCCTCGGCCTCTACCACCACCAGCGACACGCCCTTGGCGCGCGCCGTCGGGTCGGTCTTGGCCGCGACGATGATCAGATCGGCATGCTGGCCGTTGGAGATGAAGGTCTTCGACCCCGTCAGCCGATAGACATTGCCGTCCCGCACCGCCCGCGTCTTCAGGTTCTGCACGTCCGATCCGCCCGAGGGCTCGGTCATCGCCAGCGCACCCACCATCTCGCCCGCAGCCATCTTCGGCAGCCAGCGCTTCTTCTGGTCCTCGGTGCCATAGGCGAGGATGTAATGCGCGACGATCCCGGAATGGATCGGGTTGCCCCAGCTCGCCAGATTCTGGCGCGGGTGCTCCATGCTGATCACCGCCTCATGGCCGAAATCGCCGCCCGCGCCGCCATATTCCTCGGGGATCGAGGCGCAGAGCAGCCCCATCGCGCCCGCCTGGTTCCAGGTTTCGCGGTCCATCTCGCCCTGCTGGCGCCAGCGTTCGGCATGGGGCACCCATTCGTTGACGAAGAACTCGCGTGCCATGCTTTCCAGCATGCGGTGTTCGTCGGTCATCCAGCTGGATGCCAGCATCGGAAATGTCATCTTTGTGGTCCCTCCCAAGACCGGGTATCAAATCAGCGTAGGCGGCGCGTCAGCGTTTTCGGGCCTCAAGCTCGGCGTTGAACAGCCGCAGCCGGTGCGTCAGGTTGTCGGTATGCGTGACGCTGTCGAAATTCTCGAACAGAAACGACAGCGCCTCGCCCTCGTCCAGCCCGGCGTCTGTGGAAAAGCGTTTCAGCCGCCGATAGGCGTCCTCGCTCATGGCGACGGGGAAGCGACGGGTGAGGCGCAAGCGTTTCGGCATCGATCCTCTCTTCAGTCGGCGGGCGGGGGGCCTTAGCCCCCCGGTGATCAGAAAGCTTCGGCCTCCAGCGCCATCACCGTCTCGGCGCCGGACTGGATCCGCGACAGGTGCATCGCCGTCGCCGGCAGTTGCCGCGCCATATAGTAGCGGCCTGTGGCCAGCTTCGTCTTGTAGAACGTGGCGTCAGGCTTGCCCTCGTCCAGCGCGGCCTGCGCCGCCACCGCCATGCGCGCCCACATCAGCCCCAGGCAGACATGGCCGAAAAGATGCATGAAATCGGTCGAACCGGCCAGCGCATCATTGGGCTTCTTCATGCCCTGCTGCATGAAATACATCATCGCCGTCTGCAGGTCCTTGGACGCCGCCTTCAGCGGTTCCAGGAAATCGGCCTTCAGCGCCTCGTTGCCCTCATGCTCCTTGATGAAACCCTTGACCATCTCGAAGAAGGCCATTGCCGGCTTGCCGCCATCGGCGGCCAGCTTGCGGCCCACCAGATCCAGCGCCTGGATGCCGTTCGCGCCCTCGTAGATCATGGCGATGCGGGCGTCGCGGACGAATTGGGACATGCCCCATTCCTCGATATAGCCATGCCCGCCAAAGACCTGCTGGGCCTGCACGGTCATGTCGAAGCCCTTGTCGGTCAGGAAACCCTTGATCACCGGTGTCAGCAGCGACACCAGCCCCTCTGCGTCGTTGTCCCCGGCCCGGTGCGAGCGGTCGATCAGATGCGCCCCCCACATGGCAAAGGCGCGCGCGCCCTCGACAAAGCTTTTCTGGTCCATGAGGTTGCGGCGGATGTCAGGGTGCACGATCAGCGGGTCGGCGGGGCCGTCCTTGTTCTCGGCCCCGGTGACGGCGCGGCCCTGCAGGCGGTCCTTCGCATAGGCCAGCGAATTCTGATAGGCGGCCTCGGCCTGCGCATAGCCCTGCACGCCGACGCCCAGACGCGCCTCGTTCATCATCACGAACATGGCGCGCATGCCCTTGTGCAGCTCGCCCACCAGCCAGCCTTTCGCCTCGTCATAGTTCATCACGCAGGTGGCATTGCCGTGAATGCCCATCTTCTCCTCGATATTGCCGACAGAGACCCCGTTGCGCGCGCCCAGGCTGCCGTCATCGTTGACCAGGAATTTCGGCACCACGAACAGGCTGATCCCCTTCGTGCCCTCGCCCCCGCCCGGGGCCTTGGCCAGCACCAGATGGATGATGTTCTCGGCCATGTCATGCTCGCCGGCCGAGATGAAGATCTTCTGGCCGGTGATCGCATAGCTGCCATCGTCCAGCGGCTCGGCCTTGGTGCGGATGAGGCCCAGATCGGTGCCACAATGCGGCTCGGTCAGGTTCATGGTGCCGGTCCATTCCATCGACACCATCTTCGGCAGATACTGGTCCTTCTGCGCGTCCGAGGAATGGGCCAGCATCGCGTTGATGGCGCCATGGGTCAGACCCTGGTACATGTTAAGCGCCATGTTGGCCGAGCACATGATCTCGCCCACGGCGGAACCCATCAGCACCGGCAGGTTCTGCCCGCCATACTGCTCGGGCAGATCAAGTCCGTTCCAGCCGCCTTCCTTCACGGCCTCGAAAGCCTCGCGGAAGCCCTTGGGCGTGCGCACCACGCCGTTCTCCAGCACGCAGCCTTCGGCATCGCCGGAAGCATTCAGCGGCGCCAGCTTGTCCGAGGCCAGCTTGCCGGCCTCTTCCAGGATGGCGTTGGTGAAATCCGCCTCCAACTCTTCATAACCGGGGATGCCGGCCTGCGGCGCCTGCAGCAGGTCATGCAGGATGAACTGGAAATCCTTCACCGGGGCGGTGTAGCTGGGCATGCGTCTCTCCCTTTCGGCGCGGGTTGGCACCGGTCGTTGCAGTCTATTCAAAGGGCGGCCGTCCGGCCGTCCCGGCTATTCGGCGGCAGGCCGGCGGAACGAGGCGATCATCTCCGCCCCCCATTCCAACTGGCCCTTCAATTCCTCGATGGCTTCGTTCAACTCGTCGCGCTGGCGCTCCATCTGCGCCAGACGCTCGCGCGCGACCTCATAGGTGCGCTTGAGCTGTTCTTCCTGTGCGTCGCCGCGATCATAGAGATCCAGCAACTGGCGCATTTCCTCCAGGCTGAAACCGAAACGCTTGCCGCGCAGGATCAGCTTCAGCCGCCCGCGATCACGCCGCGTGAACAGCCGCTTCTGGCCCTCGCGCAGCGGGAACAGCAGTTCCTTGGCCTCGTAGAAACGCAGCGTGCGCGGCGTCACGTCGAACGCATCGCACATCTGGCGTATCGTCATCAGGTCCTTGTGGTCACCGTCTTCCATGATCCACCTCATCCTTCCCCGGTCGTGGCAGGATCGGCCCTCGCCGCCTGCCCCCTTCATATGGGGACGATCAGAGAAATATCACCACGCTTGACGTTAACGTAAGGGTGAACGCCGCGTCACCGATCCGTTCTGACGCAGGGTCGCTTCGGGTTGTCCGCGCCTTTGGCCGGGGGGCGGGCCGGCTCGCGGCGCTCAGGTGGCCGGGTCGTCGCCTTCCAGCAGTTCCGCAGCCTCGTCGCGCAGGGCGCGCAGATCGTCGATGGTATGGCCCAGTTCCTCGCGCTGGCGGGTCAGTTCCAGCAATTGCCGGTCGGCCATCTCGATCCAGGATTCCAGTTGCGGGCGGGTACCGCGGGTCTGGTAGATCTCCAGCCACTGGCGGATCTCTTCCAGGCTGAAGCCGAAACGCCGCCCGCGCAGGATAAGCGTCATCCGGGCAATCTCGCGCGCGCCGTAGAAGCGGTTGCGTCCTTCCTTCTCTGGCGACAGCAGCTCGATGTACTCGTAATAGCGCAGGGTTCTGGGCGTTACCTCGAACTGCGCACACATCTCCTTGAAACTCAAACGCTTCTCGGCCATCGGCTCCTCCTGCCGCACCGCCGGGCGCGGTTTGCCCGGCATCCAGCCTAGTCCCTGGGTGCGACGGGTGCAACATGGCTGTCATGGCGCTTGCCGCAAGCGTGGCCCAACCGATTCGGCATTGCACATGGCGCGATTCTTTCGCAGCCTTGCACTTATAGGTTGTTCATCGCCAGGAGACCGGATGCGCCTCATCGCTGCCCTTTGCCTTCTGCTTGTCTGGGCTGCGCCCCTTGCTGCCGGTCCCTGGCCGCGCCCGGCGGGCGAGCGCTTCATCAGCCTTTCGCGCGATGGCGGCGGCACCTCGCTCTGGGTGGAAAGCGGCATCGACGGGCGGCAATGGCTGGTGGGGCAGGCGCGGCGTGACCGGGGCGGGGCGCGCTTTCTGGGCCTGTCCTGGCGCCGGTCGCTGGTGGCCGAGGATGCGGTGCAGCGGCTGGCCGTTTCGCTGGGTGCCGAATATCGTGACCGCGGCACCCGGGCCTGGCTGCGCCCGGGGGTGATGTGGGGCAGGGGGTTCGAGCGGCCGGTGCCGGGCTGGGTGGCCGCCAGCATGGTCGCCTCGGTGCCGCTGCGGCGCGCGGGTTCGGTCGAGTTGGACGGCGCGCTGACCCTGGGCGCGCGGCCGGTGCCGCAATGGCTGACCATGGTGCAGTTTCAGGGCGAGCGGGACCAGCGCGAAAGCCGGTTTCACCTGGCGCCCTCGGTAGCGTGGGAATGGCGGGCGGGCAGCCACCTGCAACTGGGGCTCCGCCAGCAGCTGGGGGGTGACCGGCGGCGCAGCGTGACGCTGGCAAGCTGGTTACGCTTCTGAGGCCCGCGCGCGCGCTTAGCGCATCCCGATGCCCAGCCGCATCAGCCCGTGCCGCACCGGCGCCAGCGAATAGAGCGCGTTCAGCGCCGCCGCCCGCGCATCGCGCAGCGGTTGTGCCTTTGCCATCGACGCGCGGTTGAGCATGTCAACGCCAGCCACGCGCAGCCGTACCTCGGGCCAGCGGCGGCGGTGGTAGGTCTGCAGCATCGCCGGCTCGCCCAGGGTTTCGGGCCTCGCCAGGTCCAGCAGCACCTTCAGATCGGCCAGGCTCATGTTCAGCCCCTGCGCGCCGATCGGCGGCACCACATGCGCGGCCTCGGCCATCAACGCGCTGCGCTCTGCCCAGAAACGATCCGCGATCTGGGCGATGATCGGCCAGGTGGTCAGCCCCGAGGCCAGCCGCAGCCGCCCGAACAGCCCGCAGGACCGCGCGTTCATCGTATCCTCGAAATGCGTCCGCTCCAGCCCCTGCAGACGCGCAATCTCGGCGCCCGTCTCCATCCAGACCACCGCCGAACAGGGCTTGCCGTCGCGGTCCGGCAGCGGGACCAGCGTGAAGGGCCCGCCGGAGCGGTGGATCTCGGTCGAGACATTCTGATGCGGCAGGTCATGGGTGACGGCAAAGGCCAGCGCCTTCTGCCCGTAGCGGAAGGTCTGCACGCCGATCCCCAGCGCCGAGCGCATCCGTGAGTTTCGCCCGTCGGCGGCGATCAGAAGACGGGCCGAGATACGCCGACCATCGCTCAGCGTGACCAGCGCCTCGCTCTCGCGGGTCAATAGCGCGGTGGCGGCGATGCCGGGTTCGAACCGCACCTGCGGCAGATCTTCCAGCCGGGAAAGAAACTCGCGCCGCAGCATCCAGTTGGGCAGGTTCCAGCCGAAGGGCTGGTCGGACAGATCGGCAGCGTCGAAATCATGGGAGAGGCGCGCCACGGGTTCCGCCCCGCCGGCATCGACGATGCGCATCACCTGCAGCGGCATCGCATGGGGGGCCAGCCGTTCCCACAGCCCGGCCGCTTCCAGCACCGGGATGGAGGGTTGAAGGAAGGCGGTGGTGCGCAGATCGGCGCCCGGGCTGGTGTCCTCGGTCACCGGTGCGGCGGGATCGACGCACAGGACGCTGTAGCCGGCACTGCCAAATGCGGCTGCAGCGGCCAGCCCGGCCACGCCGCCGCCCGCTACCAGAATGTCCAATGTCTCACGCATCGCGTTCTCCCTTCAGCAGCCTTGCCGAGGACATAGCGCGCCGCGTGGTCGGTGGCGATAGGACGATCAGCCGCGCGAGATCAGGATCAGCATGACGCCGGCCAGCGGCGTGGCCAGCAGCGCCGAGACCACCAGCGCCGGCAGCCCCCAGGTCATCACCGCCATCACGAACAGACAGCCCAGCGCGATGCCGGCAAAAAGCGGAAAGTCGGGGTCGCCCTCGGCCAGTTCGCGCAGGATGGCGCCGATTACCGGGATGCGCCAGGCAAACGGAACAGCTTCCCGGCGGCGCCGGCTGCGGTGCGGCAGGGCGGTCGAGGGCGTGGAATCAAACGGCATGGCGAGCGCTCTCCTGATAAGCTGCACCGGCTATGTAGGTAATTTTGTCGCGGGCGTCATCGGGCCGCTTGCCGCAGTGCGGCATCCTGTCACGGCAAAAGTAGGGCGGCGGTCTCAGAGCCGGGCCAGAAAGCCGCTCAGGTCGTCGGTATGGTGGTGGATATGCGCCGCATCGGCCGGCGGCAGGGGGCTGGGCGCGACATGCACGGTGCGCATGCCCAGCGCATGGGGCACGCGCAGGTTACGCGCGTCGTCCTCGAACATGGCGGCGCGCGCCGGGTCCAGCCGGTCGGCGGTGAACACGGCCTGGAACGCCTCGGGCCGGGGCTTGGGGTGATAGCCCGCGTTTTCAACTCCGTAGGTGGCATCGAACAGGCCCGAAAGCCCCAGCGCATCGATCACCTGCCGGGCATAGGGGGCAGAGCCGTTGGTGTAGACGATGCGCCGCCCGGGCAGCGCGTCGATACGGGACCGCAGGGCCGGATCCGGGGTCAGGACCGAGAAATCGATGTCATGCACCTCGACCAGAAACGCCTCGGGTTCGATCCCGTGGCGGGCCATCAGCCCGGCCAGTGTGGTGCCGTATTCGCGCCAGTAGCGCGCGCGCAGGGCGTCGGCCTCGTTCCGTTCGACGCCCAGGGTGCGCTGCACGTAATCAGTCATCCGCCGGTCGATCTGGTCGAACAGGCGGGTGGCGGGCGGGTAAAGTGTGTTGTCCAGATCGAAGACCCAGGTCCGGACATGGGCGAAGGCATCGGCTACCATGGCCGACAGCTAGGCCGAAAACCGGCGCGGCTCAAGGGTCAGATGCCGCCAGAGAGTCGAAGGCGCCGGCTGTTCAGGCCTGGTTGCATGGGAACGCTGAAGACGCGACAGGGCGAATAGTGCTTTTCCGCGCTGCGGCTTCGCGCTAGCGTCTTGCGGATGGAAAGCGCCATGACCGAACCCCGCCCAACCCATGCCGATGCCTATTCGCTGATCCTCGCCGCCATCGACGAGGGGGTCTACAAACCCGGCGACCGGCTGGTCGAGTCGGAACTGGC
>SKNG01000496.1 GCA_007120685.1 Paracoccaceae bacterium
CGAAGACCTGCGCCAGCAGCGCCGGTGTCAGCACCGCGCGCGGCGGGCCATCGGCGACAAGGCGGCCCTGGTGCAGGACCAGAAGCCGGGTGCAGTGGCGTGCGGCGAGGCCGAGGTCATGCATGGCGGTCAGCACCGCGCGGCCGCGGGTGGCGAGGCGGGCAAAGAGGCTCATCAGGGCGATCTGGTTGGCCGGGTCCAGCCCGGCGCCCGGCTCATCCGCCATGATCAGCGGCGTGTCCTGCGCCAGCGCGCGGGCGATCAGCACGCGGGCCTGTTCGCCGCCCGAAAGGCGCGTGGAAGCGCGCTGGCGGAAGGCGGTCAGGCCCATTTCCGCCATCGCGGTCTCGACGGCGGCGCGGTCTTCGGGCCCCGGTTGCTGGCCCGGGGCCAGATGCGGGGCGCGGCCGAGGGTGACGATCTGTTCGACGCTGACCGGCCAGGCGATCTCTCGGTTCTGGGGCAGCCAGGCGACGGCGCGGGCGCGGGCCTGACGGTTCAGGGCGGCGAGGCTGGAGTGGCCGGTGGCTGGCATGAGGCCCAGCGCGGCGCGCATCAGCGTGGTCTTGCCGGCGCCATTGGGGCCGATCAGGCCGACGCATTCGCCCGCACCGATGGTCAGGCTCACGGCGTCGAGGACCAGGCAGGGGCCGCGACGGGCGGTGAGGGTATCGAGCGCGAGCAGGGTCATGGGTGGTTGCTCCGGTAAGGAAGCGGCCGGGCTGCGCCCGAAGAGAGTGTATGAGGGGGGCGCTGCCCCCCGTCGGCTGGCGCCGACTCCCCCCGGGATATTTGAAGAGCAAAGAGGGGGTGGGGGCTCATGTCAGCCCCTCGCGCCGTGTGCGGTAGATGAGGTGCAGAAAGAGGGGGGCGCCGACGAGGGCGGTGAGGACGCCGAGTTTCAGGTCGCGTTCGGGCAGGATTAGGCGGACGGCGATATCGGCGGCGAGCAGGAGGGCGGCGCCGCCGAGGGCGGAGGCGGCGAGCAGGTGCGAGGGGCGGGCGCCGACCAGCGGGCGCAGGATATGAGGTACGACAAGGCCGATGAAGCCGATGGCGCCCGCGACCGCCGTGCCGGCGCCGACCACACAGGCGGTGCCGGCAACGAGCGTCAGGCGCAGGCGCGGCAGGGCGTGGCCGAGGCTGGCCGCGACATCCTCGCCCAGGGTCAGGGCGTCGAGCCCTCGGGCGAGGCTGGCGAGCAGCGCCCAGCCCAGCGCCATCAGGGGCAGCGCGAGCCAGACATGGGTCATAGAGCGGTCAGCGAGCGAGCCCATCATCCAGAAGACGATTTCCGCCGCCGCAAAGGGGTTGGGCGAGAGGTTCAGGACCAGCGCGGTGAGCGCGCCGGCCATGGCCGAGACGGCGATGCCCGCGAGGATCAGCGTGATCGACCCGCCGTGGCGGCCGGCGAGCGCAAGGATCAGCGCCACCGCCACCACTGCACCGATGAGTGCGGCCAGCGGCAGGGCCAGGGTGAAGGCCGCCGCGAGCCCCGTTTGCAGCGCGATCACCGCGCCAAGCGCCGCCGAGCCGGAGACGCCCAGGAGCCCAGGTTCGGCCAGCGGGTTGCGCAGGTAGCCCTGCATCGCCGCCCCCGCGAGCCCCAGCGAGGCGCCGATCATCGCCGCCAGAAGCGCGCGCGGCAGGCGGATTTCGCGCATGACCAGGGTTTCGGCCGTGCCCTCGCCCCGGATCAGCGCCGCCAGCGCGGGGGCCGGGGACAACCCTGCCGGGCCGGTGAGGAGCGAGGTGAGAAAGAGCGCGGCGTTGAGCGCGGCGAGAAGGGTAAGGAGCAGGGCGAGGCGCATCATTCCCCCCCTTCTGCCGCGTCGCGCAGCGCCGCCAGCCGGGCCACCGCGCGCAGCACATGGGGCGTGCCGCAGACCCACTCGGCATCGGCCAGCGCCCCCCCGCCCCGGTCGCGCAGGGCCAGCATGGCCGGGTGGTCCATCACCGCCTCGGCCCGCGAGGCGCCGGGGTAGCGTTGCGCCTGAATCACCAGATCGGGGGCCAGCATGACGATCTGTTCCATCGCCAGATTGCCGCCGCCGATGATGCCGGCTTCCTCGGCGATATTGGCGAGCCCCGCCAGCGCCAGCAGTTCTGCCGCCATGGTGCCGGCGCCAGAGGTGTAGTTGTTGGCGTTGTGCAGCACCGCGCGGGGGCGCGCGCCCGGGGGCGGGGCGAGCGCGGCCAGCCCGGCGTGGAAATCCTCGACCAGCGCCTGGGCCTGCGCCTCTCGCCCCAGAAGCGCGCCGATATGGGCGATATTGCCCGGGATCTGATCCAGCCGGGTGGCCAGGGGCATCTGTTCCACCCGCAGGCCCAGCCGCTCCAGCAGGCTGAAGGTGTGGCGCGGGGTCCAGTTGGTGGCCAGTACCAGATCGGGGGTCAGGGCGTGGATTTCCTCGGCCCGGCCGTGGTTCAGGGGGAAACCCGTCGCCTGATCGGCCATGACCGACATCATCGGGTCGGCGGCGAGATGGGTGACCGAGACCAGCTGGCCGGGGGCGGCCAGCATCATCGCCAGCTGGTCGGTGCACAGGTTGAGCGAGACCACCCGCTGGGGTGGCCCCGCGGCCGCTGCCGTGGCGCCCAGCAGCGCCACGGTCAGCGCCGCCAGGTCAGAAGCGCGCGGCGACGCCAATGTGGATGGACCGGCCGGGCGTGGCATAGCCGGGCACCTGCTGGTAATGGCGGTCGAACAGGTTGTCGATGCGCAGATAGATATCGGCGCGGTCGGTCACGCCATAGCGCAGGCCGGCGTTGACCACGGTATAGTCCTGAAACGGCGTACCGAATTCCACCGCGCGGCCGGCGACATGCTGCACGCCAAGCGAGCCGCGCAACCGGTTCGCCAGATCGGCATCCAGCCCCAGGAACAGGTCATGACGCGGCACGCGGGTCAGGCGGGTGCCGGCGGGGGTGCGGGCGTCGGTATAGGTGTAGCTGCCGGTCAGCGTGACGCGGTCGCCCAGCGGCGCGCTGCCCGAAAGCTCCAGCCCGCGGCGGCGGGAGGTGCCGGGCAGGTTGATCAGACTGCTCGGCCCGGGGTCACGGAAATCGAAGGTGATCAGGTTGTCGGTGTTGAGCTGGAACAGCGTGGCGCTGATCCGCGCGCCGCCGGCAAACACATGATCGACGCCGATTTCCGCGCTGATGCTGGTTTCCGGTTCCAGCAACGGGTTCCCGATGAAAGTGCCATAGTCGCCAAAGCGCTCGTCGATCGCAGGCGGCCTGAACCCGCGCCCGACCGCACCGCGAACGGTGGTGTTCGGCGTGGCCTGCCAGGCGGCGGTCAGCCGCCCGGTGGCGAAGCTGCCGAAGGCCGAGTTGCGGTCGATCCGCGCGGTGGCGCCGAGATCCAGCGTGTCGGTCGGCGCCCAGAGGCCCTGCAGGAAGGCACCGGTGGTGCGGTTGCGTTCCGACCCGCCGGGCAGGTTGTCCGCGCGCGACTGTTCCTGCTGGCTGTCGGCGCCCCAGACCAGGGTCAGGCCTGGTGCCACCTCGGCCACGCCCTGATAGGCCAGCGTGATGCGCCGGCCCTGAAAGCCGTTTGTAAAGGCGCCGTCGGTGAACTGGTCCCGTGTGATGCGGTAGCCCGACAGCGACAGCGTGTGTTGCACCGCGCCGGTGTCGAATTCGGCAAAGACGCGCGCGCCCAACTGGCGCCAGCGGGCCTCGTTATCGGCATCGGCGCCGAAGGCGTCGAACTGGTTTCGGGAACGCTGGTGAAAGGCCGCAACGCCCAGCGTCAGCGCATCCGTCGCGGCATAGCGGGTGGAAAAGCTCAGCCGCGTGGCGCGGAAGCCGTCGGGGTCGTTGTCTGTGCTGAAACCGGGCGTGCCGGGGATGCCCTCCCAGGCCGAAAAGCCACGAGTCTGGCGATGGGCGATGCTGAGCGCGGTCTCGAACCAGTCGTCGCGGTAGATGAGCGTGTAACCGGCAGCGGCGCTGCGATAGCTGCCGCCCTCGGCAAAGACACTGTGCTGGAAGCCGTCCTGCGTGGCGCGACGGGTGGTGATGTTCACCACACCCGCCACCGCCGAACCGCCATAAAGCGCCGACTGCGAGCCGCGCAACACCTCGATCCGGTCGATGTCATCAAGCGTCAGATGGCCAAAGTCGGTTTCGGTCGATACCAGCGAGGGGTCGTCGATGCGGATGCCATCGACATAGACGGCGGTGTAGCGCGGGTTGGCGCCACGGATGCGCAGCGCGGTCTGCGCGCCCGGCCCGCCGGTGCGCGCCACGCTGACACCGGGCAGGCGCGACAACAGGTCGGAAACCTGGGTGGTGCCGCTGGCCTCGATCTCGTCGCGCTCGATCACGCTGACCGAGGCGCCGGAACGCTGGATCTCGGTGGGCAGCAGGGTGGCGCTGACGGTGATCTCGTCCAGGTCGATGCCGCCCAGCGCCTGGGACTGGGCGGCGGTGGTGCACAGGGCCAGCGCGCTGGCGGCGGTGAACAGGGGTAGGGATCGACGCATCGGTCGGTTGCTCCGGCTTCGGGCGCAAGCGGGCACCCGTGTTGGTATGGCCTGGGAGCATGCCGCTCCGCAGACGGTGCATGTTGCATCACCTCTACGGACGGACCGTCATCCATGGCGCGCCCCGCGCCCGGATGGGGTGATCACCTCGGCAGGTCTCCTGACTCGCGGGTCTCAGCTTGGCCGGGCCTTCCCATGGCGCGGGGCGCCACAGTGGCAAATACCGGCTTCGCTATCCGCTTACAGTTGCGGGGGCAGTCGCGGATTAGGCCAATGGCAAGGCCGCACCGTGTTCCCTTTTCAGCAGACGGACATGCCGCCTGCACCGAAGCCCCACCTGCCTAGGTCAAGGCACGGCCTTGGGCAAGAGGATGAATGCGCGGCGCCCGGGATTCTTGCCCGGCTGTGGCGATTGTGCCGCCCGCCGCATCGGGCTAAGGCGCCGGCAGGCAGCAGGGGGCGCGGGCATGAGCACCATCAGGGCGGTTGTATTCGATGTCGGCAATGTGCTGCTGCGCTGGGATCCGCAGGCGGCCTTCCTGCCCGAACTGGGCAGCCGCGCGGCAGCGGATGCCTTCATGGCGCGGGTGGATTTCCATGGCTGGAACCGGCGAAACGACGGCGGGCGCGGGCGCGAGGCGGCACTGGCCGCTGTCGCCGACCCGCAGGACCGGTCGCTGTTGGCGCGCTACCTGGATCGCTTCGGCCAGACTATCGACCAACCGGTGCCGGGTAGCTGGGAGATTGTGCAGGACCTGGCCGCGCAGGGCACGCCGCTTGGCGCGATCACCAATTTCTCGGCCCATCTGTGGCCCGAGGCGCTGCGCCACTATCCGGCGCTGGGCCGCATGTTTGCGCCGGTGGTGGTTTCCGGCACCGAGGGGATGCTGAAACCCGAGCCCCAGATCTACCGCCTGTTCTGCGCCCGCAGCGGCCTGGCGCCGTCCGACTGCCTGTTCATCGACGATTCACCCGCCAATGTGACTGGCGCGCAGGCCGTGGGGATGCAGGCGGTGCATTTCACCGACGCCCCCAGCCTGCGCGCGGCCCTGGCCCGCGCCGGCGTGCTGCCGCGCCGTTGACCCCCGCCCAGGGGTGCTATTCTGCCGCCGGCTCTGGCGAGGGCACCGGCGCCGGGGCATTTGGCTGACGAGTAAAGCCGCGCAGACCGCTGACCGCCTGACGGTCGCGCGTGATCTCGACCTCGCTGAGCGCATAGGCGGTCAGCAGTTCGGCCAGCGAACGCAGCGCGTGCAGGTGGATGCGCTCGTATCCGTGGCTGGCATCGACGCCGAAGGTGACCAGCGCCGTGCGCACATCGGCGCCCGCCTCGATGGCCGAGGCGCTGTCGGACCGGTAGTGGCGGAAGATGTCCTTCTGCATGCGGATATCGTGTTCACGGCACAGCCCCACCAGCTTTCGCGTCAGGTGAAAATCGAAGGGCCCGGTCTGGTCGGCCATGGCCACGGTGACGCCGAATTCGGAACTGTTCTGGCCGGGCGCCGTGGTGCCGTTGTCTACCGCCACCAGCGAGGCGATATCCGGCATCAGGATAGAGGCCGCGCCATGGCCCACCTCCTCGGCAATGGTGAACAGAAAGAAGGTATCCACCGGCAACCGGCTGCCATCCTCGGCCAGCGCCTTCAGCGCCGCCATCATCACCGCCGCCCCGGCCTTGTTGTCCAGATGGCGCGAGACGACGAAGCCCGATTCCAGGAATTCCGGCTGCGGGTCGATGGCGACCATGTCGCCCACCTCGATCCCCAGCCGGTGCAGGTCGGCCAGACCGAAGGCCTTGGCGTCGATGCGCAGTTCCACATGATCCCAGCCCACCGGCTGGGAATCGATCTCGTCGTTATAGGTATGGCCGGATGCCTTCAGCGGCAGCACCGTGCCCCGGTAGCTGCCCTTTTCGGTGAACAGCGTCACCCGTGCCCCTTCGGCAAAACGCGCCGACCAGGTGCCCACCGGCACCAGTTCCAGCCGCCCGTTGGGTTTCAGCGCGCGGACTTGCGCGCCCAGCGTGTCCAGGTGGCTGACGATGGCACGCGCGCCGCCATGTTCCTCGCCCGGCAGGCGTGCACGAATGGCACCGCGGCGGGTCAGGTCGTAATCCACGCCGATCCCGTCCAGCATGCCGCAGACATGGCGCACCACGGTATCGGTGTAGCCGGTGGGGCTGGGAATGGCCAACAGCGCCTCAAGCTCCTCGCGCAGATACTCCAGGTCGATATCCAGTCGCTTGCCGCTCATACGCTCTTCCCCTTCCGTTGCGCCGCGCGCGCCGCCTGCGGCATCGACAGCGGAAACAGCAGGTCGACGAAACGCTCGGCGGTGGGCTGCGGCTCGTGATTCGCCAGTCCCGGGCGCTCGTTGGCCTCGATGAAAACATGTTCCGGCGCGCGCGGCGATTTCACCATCAGGTCGATGCCGGTGACCGGGATCTCGATGGCCCGCGCGGCCTTCACCGCCGCCTCGATCAGCGCCGGATGGGTTTCCGCGGTGACATCGTGGATGGTACCGCCGGTGTGCAGGTTCGCGGTCTTGCGCACCGTGATCTCGGCGCCCACGTCCGGCACGTCGTCCAGCCCGTAGCCGGCGGCACGCAGGCAGCGCTCGGTCTCCTCGTCCAGCGGGATGCGGCTTTCGCCGCCGGTGGCGGCGGCCCGGCGCCGGCTCTGCACGGCGATCAGATCGCGCACGCTGGTGCGCCCGTCACCGACGACCCGCGCCGGCCGGCGCAGGGCGGCGGCCACCACGCGATAGTCGATCACCACCAGCCGCAGATCCTGGCCCTCGAAACACTCCTCAACCACCACATCGGCGCAATGGGCTCGCGCGGCAGCCACGGCGGCCTCTACCTCATCGGCATCGGTCAGCCCTACGGCCACGCCGCGCCCCTGTTCGCCGCGCGCCGGTTTCACAACCACCGAGCCATGCCGCGCCAGAAAATCCGCGCGCGCTTCGGCGCTGTCCTCCTTCAGCAGCGCCGGCACCCGCACGCCGGCGGCTTCCACCACCCTGCGCGTGGCGCGTTTGTCATCGCAAATGGACAGGCTGACGGCAGTGGTCAGGTCGGTGAGCGACTCGCGGCAACGCACCGACCGACCGCCCTGGGTCAGGCGAAACAACCCGCCCTCGGCGTCGATCATCTCCACCATGATGCCGCGCCGCCGCGCCTCGTCGACGATCAGGCGGGCATAAGGGTTGAGCGCCTCATCGGCGGCCGGGCCGGTATAAAGCTTCTCGTTGATCACGTTGCGCCGCTTCACGGCAAAGACCGGCACCCGCCGGAACCCCAGCTTTTCGTAAAGCGCGATGGCCTGATCGTTGTCATGCATGACCGACAGGTCCATGAACCCCGCGCCGCGCGCCTTGAAATGCTCGGCCAGCCGCCGCAGCAACGACTCGCCCACCCCCGCGTGCGGCGCCTGCGGTGCGACGGCCAGACACCATAGCGACGAACCGCGCTCGGGGTCGTCAAAGCCGCGCGCATGGTCCACGCCCATCACCGAGCCCAGGATCTCGCCGGTTTCGTCATCCTCGGCCACCAGCACGGTCAGCGTGCGCCCGTCGCGCGCGCTCCAGAAGAAATCCGGCGGCACCGGCACCATGCGGCGCTGGGCGTAGATGGCGTTTACCGCCTCGGCATCCGAGCGCGTGCTCAGCCGGCGCACCTGAAACCCCTTCCGCCTGCGCGAGGCGGCGCGGTAGGTGGACAGATCCAGCCGATAGGTATGCGACGGATCCAGAAACAGTTCCTGCGGCGCATGGGCCAGCAGCACATGCGGGTCGCGCACGTAAAAGGCGATGTCGCGCCGGTCCGGCCCCTCGGCGCGCAGCGCCTCGGCCAGCTTCTCGTCGCTTTCAAAGGTATGGGCAAAGATCAGCCGCCCCCAGCCGCAATCGACCAGCGCATCGGCCGCGCCCCCGCGCGGGGCCTGCGCGGCGGCGCTGTGCAGCCGCTTAAGCCGATGCGCCTGCGCCGCGCGCCGTTTCGGGATGTCCGATTCCGCCATGCCCCTGTCCCTTCCTGCCCCCGTCATCTTGCCCGAAATACTCCGGGGGAGTCGCGCGTCAGCGCGACGGGGGCAGCGCCCCCATCACGCCCTCAGACACCCTGTTCCTGCAGCCACATTTCCAGGACTGCAACCTGCCAGAGTTCCGAGCCCCGCAGTTTCGTCACATGCGCCGGCGGGTC
>SKNG01000180.1 GCA_007120685.1 Paracoccaceae bacterium
CGGCATCCGGCGCACGTATCGCCCGCGCCAACACCCCTGACGAACAGCCGCCCGCGCCCAGATGAAGGGAAACCGTTCCGGCACTCCGACTAATTCAGCAGCCTGTTAGGGGGCAACGCGCCTATCAGGGCGCGCAAAAAAGGGCTTTCGAAAGCCCTTTCCTCCGCTCCGGCGTTCTTCTGCCGGATACCGTATCAGTCTGCTTCGCCCCAGCGCAGGGTCTCGGCCATCCTCTTCAGCGTGGCGATGAAGGCCTCGCGCTGGCCCGGGCCGATCGCCTCGTCCAGCGCGCGCAGATGGGCCTCGGCGCGAGCCTCCATCCGGGCCTGCAGGGCGATGCCGGCGGGCGTGGCCACGCACATGTGGCTGCGTCGGTCTCGGCGCGACAGGTGGCGCGTGATCAACCCCTCGCGCTCCATCCAGTATACGGCATTGGTGACATTCGACTTGTCCCGGCGCGAGGCGGTGGCGATCTGGGTCTGGGTGATGCGCGGATTGCGCACGATCAGCGTCAGGATGGTGAAATACCCCGGCCGCAACGCCTGATCGCCCAGGCGGCGGCGGAAATCCTGATAGGCGGCCTCATGGGCGACGCGCAGATGCATGCCGATGAAATCCTGCAGCTGGCCGTGGTCCAGCGCCTCCATCGCGGGCGGTTCCTCATCGTCATAAGTCAGGGGGGTGGGGGTCAGCGGGGTGGGGTCGGGCACGCGGCTCTCCTATCGGGCCATGTTGGGCACCACCAGCACGATCCAGGGCAGCGCGATGATAAGGCAGATGCGGACGATATCGGCGGCCACGAAGGGCAGGATGCCGCGATAGACATCGCCGATGCGGATGTCGCGGATCACCGACTTGATGACGAACAGGTTCAGCCCCACCGGCGGCGTGACCAGCGAAAGCTCGGCCACCATGACCACGAAGATGCCGAACCATACCGGGTCGAAACCCATCTGCACCGCCACCGGGAAGAAGATGGGGATGGTCAGCAGTATCATCGACAGGCTTTCCATGAACATGCCCAGCACCAGGTAGATGGCGAAGATGATGAAGATCACCGCCACCGGCCCCAGGCCCGAATCCCGGATCAGCCCCGACAGCGCGGCAGGCAGGCCGATCAGGTTCATGAAGTTGGAAAACACCAGCGCACCGATCAGGATCAGGAACAGGCTGGCGGTCATCTGCACGGTTTCCAGCAGCGATTCGGCAAAGCCCCGCAGCGACAGCGCGCGCCGCCAGATGGCAAAGGCCAGCGCGCCGGCGGCCCCCACCCCGCCGGCCTCGGTCGGCGTGAACACGCCCTGATAAAGCCCGCCGATGATGCCCAGAAACAGCAGCAGGATCGGCCCCACGCTGCGCAGGTATTGCAGCCGCGTGGCCCAATCCACCCGCGCCGCCGATGGCGCGCAGCGCGGGTCCAGCCGGGCCATGATGCGGATGGTGACCAGGTAGAGCGCGATGGCCAGCACCCCCGGCAGGATGCCCGCCAGGAACAGCTGGCCGATATCGGTGCCGGTGGCGATGCCGTAGAGGACCAGGATCACCGAAGGCGGGATCAGGATGCCCAGCGTCCCGCCAGAGGCCACGGTGGCAGCGGCGAAGCCGTCGGCATAGCCATAGCGGCGCATTTCCGGCACGGCGACCTTGGCCATGGTGGCGGCGGTGGCGATGGAGGAGCCAGAGAGCGCCGAAAACCCGCCGCAGGCCAGGATGGTGGCCGAAGCCAGCCCGCCCGGGCGGTGGCCGACAAAGCCATGACACAACCGGTAGAGATCCGAGGCCATGCGCGCCCGCGTCACCAGCACGCCCATAAGGATGAACATCGGCAGCACCGACAGGTCGTAGGACATGGTGGCATTGACCGGCAATTGCCCGATCATGCCCATCGCCGCGCGTTCCGAGACGTTCAGCCAGATGCCCGCCAGCCCCACGCCCAGCATGGCCAGCGCGATGGGCACGCCCAGCGCCATCAGCACGAAGATGGCGCCGAAGCTGAGCGCGACGATCTCCCAGACGCCCATCAGCGCACCCCGCCGCCAGTCTGCGCGGCATTGTCAGGATACTGCCGGCGCAGGCATTCCAGCGCGCAGAACAGGAAGGCCAGCGCGGTGAGCACCAGCATCAGCGACATGCCTTGTGCGATCAGCCCCTTGGGGATGCGCAGGGACATCGTGACCTCGCCGAAATTCGTCAATCGCTCGCCCTGCAGCCAGACCCGCCAGGCAATCAGCCCCATAAGCCCCGCACCCAGCAACTGCCCCGCCAGATCCGCCAGCCGCGCGGCCAGCGGCGCAAAGCGGTCGGACAGCACGGTGACGCGGATATTGCCGCGCTGGCGCACCAGCCAGGGCAGCGCGGTGAACACCATCAGCCCCATGCCGACCTCGATCAGCTCGAACCCCCCGGCCAGCGGGCGGCGAAAGACATAGCGCATCACCACGCCGACAAAGATGATGCTCATCACCCCGGCCGCGATCAGCCCGGACAACCAGGCCAGCGCAAGGCAAAGACGGTCGAAAAGGGCGATGACGTGTTTCATGCGGTTTACGGTTGATTGGTTCGAGAACCACGGGCGGCGCCCGACCGCGGGCGGAAGCGAAGCGCCCGCCCGGGGGGGTGGTCGGGCGCTGCCCGTGCTGTCGCACGGGCGGTCAGAGGCCCCGACGTGCTGAATTGATCAAACGGATGCCGTATCATGGGGCGTCGCGACCTGGCGGCTGGCATGGCGCGGCACCCGGAAATCCGGGTGCCGCGCAGGGCGCCGCTCAGCGCGGCACGTTCACTTCGGTATCGCGGCGGTAGGCATCGGCCATGGCGCGGGCAAAGGACAGGATCGCCTCGCCATCGAAGCCGCGCCCTTCGGCCTGTTCCAGCCATTCGGTTTCCAGCACAGACAGCCGCTCACGCGCGGTGGCGATATCGTCGTCCGAGAGGGTCAGGAACTCCACCCCGCGCTCTTCCAGCGCGACCTCGCCCATGACGTCGCCATTGGTCCAGGCAAAGCCGGCCAGCATCGCCACCGCCATGCCCGAATGCCGCTCGATCGCGGCGCGGTGCTCGTCCGACAGGGCGTTCCAGCTATCCCCGTTGAAGGCGATCCAGAAGGTGTCGGTGTAAAGCCCGCCGGGGATGCGCGTGACCGACTCGATGACCGGGGTGATGCCGAAAAAGGCAATCGATTCCGACGGGAAGGCGATGCCATCGGCCACGCCGCGGGCCATCGCGGTCTGCGCCTCGGTCGGCGGCAGTTGCACCGCCGCGGCGCCCAGCGCCTCCATGATGCGGCCGGTCACATTGCCACCCACGCGGATGGTCGAGCCCTCCAGATCGGCCAGTGTTTCCACCCGGCCCCGCGCCATGTTGATATTGGGGTTGGAATGCACGAACAGCCCAACCACATGCGCGCCCCGGTGTTCGTTGTACTCGGCGCCAAAGCGGCGGAAGGTCTGCCAGGCGGCGGCCGAACCCGCCCATGGATCGGGCGACATGAAGGGCAGGTCCATCACCTGGGTCATGGTGAAGCGGCCGGGGTTGTGGCCGCTGACCCCGTAGCCCACGTCAAAGGCCTGATCGAGCAGCAGGTCGAACTGCGCGGGCGGCGGGCCCAGGGCCGAGGTCATGATCTCGAACCGCAGGGTGCCGTCGGTTTCGGCCTCGATGGCGGCTGCCCAGGGCTTCAGGATGCCCGCGACGATCAGGTGATGCATCGGCAGCCAGTTGCCCACGCGCAGGGTGGTGACCTCTTGCGCCATGGCGGGCAGGGCGGTCAGGCCCATGGCGGCGGCCAGGGCGAGGGAACGCAGGTGTTTCATGTCGGCTCCTGTTGGTTACGGGATCTTTGTTTCGGTCAGGTCAGCCCGGCTTCTAGCGGCCGGCTCTAAAGGGGCGTGTCGGCGCTGAGCTTGAAGATCTCCAGCGCGTCGGCCTGCGCCCCGCCACGCCGTTGCAGCAGGCGGAACTGTTCGGCGGCCAGCGCGGTAAAGGGCACCGGCGCATCGCAGCTTCGCGCCAGATCGCCGACCGAGTCCAGATCCTTCAGCATGGTGTAGACATGGCCAAGGGGCGGATTGTGCATTGCCTGCACCATGCGGGGCACGAAAAGCTGCAAGGGCTTGCTGTCGGCGAAGCCACCCGAAAGCGCCTCGGGCAGGCGGGTGGCATCGACGCCGGCGCTGGTGGCCAGCCGGGCGGCCTCGGCCAGCACGGCCATGGTGCAGCCGACGATGACCTGATTGCACAGCTTGGTGGTCTGTCCCGCGCCGGATGGCCCCATAAGCGTGAAGCGCGATGCCATCTGCAAGACAATGGGTTCCACCCGCGCAAAGGCCGCGTCATCCCCGCCGGCCATGATCGCCAGCGTGCCGGCCTCGGCGCCCGGCACCCCGCCGGATACCGGCGCGTCGATCCAGTCCATGCCGTGATCGGCCTTCAGGCGTGCGGCCATCTCGCGCGTGGCCTCGGGCTGGATTGAGGAGAAATCGACCAGCACCGAGCCAGGGCGCGCCCCCTCGGCCACGCCTTTCGGGCCAAAGACAGCCTCGCGCGCGGCCTTGGTATCGGTTAGGCACATGAAGACGATATCGGATTTCGCCGCCACATCGGCCGGGCTTTCGCCCAGCGCCGCACCACGCGCGACCAGCGGTTCGGCCTTGGATGCCGTGCGGTTCCAGACGGTGACGGTATTGCCGGCATCCAGCAGCCGCCCGGTCATCGGCGCGCCCATCAGCCCGGTGCCGATATAACCCAGTGTCGGTTGCGCGCTCATGTCCGGCCCCCTTTGCGTTTGCCGCGTGTGGTGTCTGGCCATTGCGCATTGCCGGCATGGGTGACCGCGCCTTCATGCGCCTGGCCCACGGTGGCGGCGTATTTTGCCAGCAGCCCGGCGCGGTGGCGCGGCTCCGGCGCCGCCCATTCGGCGCGGCGGCGGGCCAGTTCGGCGTCATCGACCTCCAGCGTGATCGTGGCCTTCGCGCCGTCGATGGTGATGCGGTCGCCATCGTGCACCAGCGCCAGCGGCCCGCCCGCTGCGGCTTCGGGCGCCGCGTGGCCGATGCACATGCCGCGCGTGGCGCCGGAAAACCGCCCGTCGGTCAAGAGCGCCACCTTCTCGCCCATGCCCTGCCCGTAGATCAGCGCGGTCAGGCCCAGCATCTCGCGCATGCCCGGCCCGCCCTTCGGTCCCTCGTTCCGCACGATCAGCACATCGCCCTCGGCATAGGCCCGGCCATGGACCGACTCCACCGCCTCGTCCTCGGATTCGAACACCCGCGCGGTGCCGGAGAATGTCAGCGATTTCAGCCCGGCGACCTTCAGCAGCGCCCCATCCGGACACAGATTGCCCTTCAGCACCACCACCCCGCCCGAGGCCATGATCGCGTCCGACACCGGCCGGATCACCTCGCCATCCGGCGCCGGCGCGCCCGCCACTTCCTCGGCCAGCGTCCGGCCGGTAACGGTCAGCGTATCGCCATGCATGAAGCCATGCGCGATCAGTTCCTTGATGACGACATGCGCGCCGCCGATCTCGTAGACATCGCAGGCGTGATACTTCCCGCCAGGGCGAAGGTTACCGATGAAGGGCGTGCGCTGCAGTACCGCCGCCACGTCATCGGCCGTGAAGCGGATGCCGGCTTCATGCGCGATGGCGGGGATGTGCAGCGCGGTGTTGGTGGACCCGCCGGTGGCGGCGACAATGGCGCAGGCGTTTTCCAGCGCCTTGCGGGTGATGATCTCGCGCGGCAGGGGGCCGCCGCGTTCCAGCATCGCCATCACCAAGGCCCCGGCGCGCTGCCCCACCCCGCGCCGTTCGGCGTAAACACCCGGGATCATGGCGGAATTTGGCACGGTGATGCCCAGCGCCTCGGACACCATGGCCATGGTATTGGCGGTGAACTGGCCCGCGCAGGCGCCGATGGTGGGCTTGCAGACATCCTCCAGCAGCGCCAGATCGTCCTCGCTCATGGCGCCGCTCTGCACCGCGCCCACGGCCTCATAGGCATCCAGCACCGACACGTCGCGGCCCTGAAACCGCCCCGGCAGGGCCGAGCCGCCATAGACGAAGACCGAAGGCACATTGCAGCGCACCATGCCCATGATCACGCCCGGCAGGGTCTTGTCGCAGCCGCCATAGCCCACCAGCCCGTCATAGGCATGGCCATGCACCACGGCTTCGATACTGTCGGCGATGATCTCTCGGCTGACGAGGGAAAACTTCATCCCCTCATGGTTCATGCCGATCCCGTCCGAGACCGAGATGGTGGTGAATTCGCGCGGGGTGCCGCCGGCCATCAGCACGCCTTCCTTGGCGTAATCGACCTGCGCGTAATGGGTCATGTTGCAGGGCGTCACCTCGCCCTTCTGGCTGACGATGCCGATCATCGGCTTGGCGATGGCCGCGTCATCCAGCCCCATGGCGCGCATGAAGGCCCGGTGCGGGGTGCGGTCGATCCCGTCGGTGGTGATGCGCGAGCGCAGTTTGCCGTCGGTCCTGGGCGCCATGTTGTTACCTTCAAGAAAGTTGCAGCCAAGAATGTTTGGGCTTGAAGATAACAGGCGATTGGCGTTTCCTGTCAACAGGGAATCTTTACCGGCCTGCAGATGGGGGCGCGATGCAACTGACGGCCAATATCTCGATGCTGTTCGCCGAATTGCCGCTGGCCGAAAGGCTGAATGCGGCGGCGGAAGCGGGGTTCGACGCGGTGGAGATCCAGTTTCCGCAGGCCGATGACATCACCCCCCTTCAGGACGCCATCGCGGCGACGGGCCTGCCGGTGGTGCTAATCAACGTACCGCGCGGCGAGGGCGAGGAGGTGGGCCTGCCCGCCCTGCCCGGCCGCGAAGGGGATTTCCGCGCCGCGGTGGCGTTGGCGGCCGAGCAGGCCCGCGCGCTGGGCGTGCGCAAGGTCAATGTGCTGGCCGGCCGCCCACCCCCTGACGCGGACCCGGCCGCCTGCCGCCGCGCGCTGGTCGTCAACCTGCGTCACGCCGCGCAGGTGATGGAAGGGATCGGCGTGCGGGTGATGGTGGAGCCGGTCAACCCGCATGACGTGCCGGGTTTCTTCCTGACCAGCCTCGGTGCGGCGCTTTCGGTGCTGGAGGAGGCCGCCCATCCAAACCTCTTCCTGCAGTTCGACCTTTATCACATGGCGATCACTGAGCCCGAGCTGGGCGCCGCGCTGGCGCAGGCCGGGCCGCGCATCGGCCATGTGCAATTCGCCGATACGCCGGGCCGGCATGAGCCTGGCACCGGCCGCATCGACTTTCCCGCCGCCCTGGCCGCGCTGCGCGCCACCGGCTATCGTGACGCCATTTCCGCCGAATACCGCCCCGCGGGCCGCACCGCCGAAGGGCTGGGCTGGATGGCCGGTTTCCGAAAGGCCCTGACATGACGGACAGCCCTGACGCCCTTGCCCGCCTGATAGTTGCCGACATGCAGGGCGCGCGCCCCTTCGCGCCCCATGCAACCACCCCGCCGCGTGATCTGGCGCAAGCCTATGCCCTGCAGGACCACGTGCTGGCGCTCATGGGGGCCGAGGCACCCGGCGCCATCGCCGGCTGGAAGATCGCCGCCAATTCGGCGGCGCTGATGGCGCGTTTCGGGCTGGACGAGCCGCTCAGCGGGCGGGTGCTGGCGGCGCAGCGCCAAGACAGCCCGGCCCGGCTGCGCGCCACCGACTACCGGCAGTTCGCCTTCGAGCCCGAGATCGCGGCGGTGATGGGCGAGACGCTGGCACCGGCCGACGCCCCCTTCGACCGGGCGCGGGTGATGGCGGCGATTGCCCGGTTCATCCCCGCCATGGAACTGCTGGACATGCGCGAGGCTGACATGGCCAGCATGCACATCCCCGATGCCGTGGCGCAGAACATCTCGAACGTCGGCGCGGTGCTGGGCGGGCCGGGCGTGGCGCCGGGGGCGCTGGACCCGGGCACGGTGCGCACCCGTCTGATCATCGACGGCGAGACCCGCCACGACGTCACCGGCGCCGCCCCGCAGCACCCGGCTGATGCTGTGACCTGGCTGGCCAACCATCTGGCCGGGCGCGGGCTGATGCTGGAAGCCGGGCAGGTGGTGCTGTGCGGCACCCACAGCCCGATCTGGTATCACGAAGGCCCCGGCGAGATCGCGGTAGAGATGTCGGGCCTGGGCGGCGTGTCGCTGCGGCTTGGCTAGGACGGTTTCCGGTTGATCGTTTCGGCTGCTGCCGGGCGACGCGCCTTCGAAGGCGCGTGAAAAGGGCTTTCGAAAGCCCTTTTTCGGGCGTTCCCGAACTCTGCAGCCGGAAACGGTATGGGCCCGCCCTGCCCCAGCGGCCTACCCCCGCAGCCCCGGCAGGAACAGCACCAGCGCCGGGAAGGCCAGCAGCAGCAGGATGCGCACCACGTCGGCCATCACGAAGGGGATCACTCCGCGCATCACGTCGGACTGGCGCAGATTGCGCACCACGCCCTGGATGATGAACAGGTTGATGCCGATGGGCGGCGTGATCATGGCGATCTCGACCACCGACACCACCATGATGCCGAACCAGACCGGGTCATAGCCCAGCGCCATGACCAGCGGAAACACCACCGGCACGGTCAGAAGCAACATCGACAGCGCATCCATGAA
>SKNG01000298.1 GCA_007120685.1 Paracoccaceae bacterium
CGCTGGATATCGAGGCTGAGACAGCGCCGGAACCGCTGAGCCTGGAGCAGATCACCGCCTTGCAGGCCGGCAAGACCGGGGCGCTTTTCGGCTGGGCGGCCTGCGCCGGGCCGCGCATGGCGGGCGCCGATCCGCGCCCGATGGCGCAGTATGCCGCAGCGCTGGGGCTTGCCTTTCAGATCGCCGATGATTTGCTTGACCATGAAGGCGACGCGGCGCTGGCCGGCAAGGCGTTGCGCAAGGATGCGGCGGCGGGCAAGGCGACCTTCGTCTCGTTGCTGGGGGTCGAGGGAGCGCGGGATCGGGCGGCGGCTCTGGTTGATCAGGCCTGCGCTGCCTTGTCGCCCTATGGCGCGGGGACGGAAACCTTGCGGGAGGCCGCGCGCTTCGTTATCAGCCGGCGGAAATGAGGATGGTGCCCGGATGAGCGAAGAGAGACCGAAAACGCCCCTGCTGGACCGGGTCAACACCCCGGCCGACCTGCGCGGCTTCAGCGATGCGCAGCTGCGCCAGTTGGCCGATGAGTTGCGCGCCGAGACGATCTCGGCGGTGTCGGAAACCGGCGGGCATCTGGGCGCAGGGCTGGGGGTGGTGGAACTGACGGTGGCGCTGCATGCCGTCTTCGACACCCCGCGCGACCGGCTGATCTGGGATGTCAGCCATCAGGCCTATCCGCACAAGGTCATCACCGGGCGGCGCGACCGGATCCGGACGCTACGCCAGAAGGGGGGGCTTTCGGGCTTCACCAAACGCTCGGAAAGCCCCTATGACCCGTTCGGCGCCGCGCATAGCTCGACCAGCATTTCGGCCGCGCTGGGCTTCAAGGTGGCGCATGATCTGGGCGGCGCCCCGGACCCGGCGCTGGGCGATGCCATCGCCGTGATCGGCGACGGCGCGATGAGCGCGGGCATGGCGTTCGAGGCGATGAACAACGCGGGCCACCTGGGCAAGCGGCTATTCGTGGTGCTGAACGACAATGAGATGTCGATTGCCCCGCCCACCGGGGCGCTTTCGAACTACCTTTCCCGGCTTTATGCCGAGGCGCCGCTGCAGGACCTGAAGGCCGCAGCCAAGGGTGCGCTGGGCTTTCTGCCGCCGCCGCTGCAGGAGGGGGCGAAACGCGCCAAGGACCTGCTGAAGCATATCACAGTCGGCGGCACGCTGTTTGAGGAGCTGGGCTTTTCCTATGTCGGGCCCATCGACGGGCATGACATGGACCAGCTTCTGCCGGTCCTGCGCACTGTGCACGAGCGCGCAACGGGGCCGATGCTGATCCATGTGCTGACGAAAAAAGGCAAGGGCTACCGCCCGGCCGAGATTGCCGCCGACAAGGGCCACGCGACGGCGAAATTCGATGTGCTGACCGGCAAGCAGAAAAAGGCCGCGTCGAACGCGCCAAGCTACACGCGGGTCTTTGCCCAGTCGCTGATTGCCCAGGCCGAGGAGGACGAGAAGATCGTCGCGGTGACGGCGGCGATGCCGGATGGCACGGGGCTGAACCTCTTTGCCGAACGCTTCCCGCAGCGGTGTTTCGATGTGGGGATTGCCGAGCAGCATGGTGTGACCTTCTGCGGCGGGCTGGCGGCGGGGGGGATGCGGCCCTTCTGCACGATTTATTCGACTTTCCTGCAGCGCGGCTATGACCAGGTCGTGCATGACGTGGCGATCCAGCGCCTGCCCGTGCGCTTTGCCATCGACCGGGCAGGGCTGGTGGGGGCGGATGGCGCCACCCATGCGGGCAGTTTCGACGTGGCCTATCTGGCGAACCTGCCCGGTTTCGTGGTGATGGCGGCGGCGGATGAGGCGGAACTGGTGCATATGGTCGCGACGGCAGCGCGCCATGATGAGGGGCCCATCGCCTTCCGGTTCCCCCGGGGCGAAGGTGTGGGGGTGGAAATGCCCGAGCGTGGGGCGCCGCTGGAAATCGGCAAGGGCCGGTTGGTGCGCGAAGGCGGGCGCGTGGCGATCCTGTCCTTCGGCGCGCGGCTGGCCGAGGTGTTGCGCGCCGCCGATGCCCTGGCCGCGCGGGGCGTGGCGCCCACGGTCGCCGATGCGCGCTTTGCCAAGCCGCTGGACCGCGACCTGATCCTCCAGCTTGCGCGACACCACGAGGCGCTGATTACGATCGAGGAAGGGGCGATCGGCGGTTTCGGCAGCCATGTGGCGCAGCTTCTGGCTGAAGAAGGTGTGTTCGATACCGGGCTGAAGTACCGCTCGATGGTGCTGCCGGATATCTTCATCGATCAGGCCAGCCCGGCGGACATGTATGCCGTGGCCGGGATGAATGCCGAGGATATCGAGGCAAAGGTGCTGGCCACGCTGGGGGTTCAGGACCTCGGTGCGCGTCGGGCGAGTCAAAAGCCTTGAGAAAGGCTTTTGCAAGGAATTTCCTTAAATTCCTTGGTTGCGCCCGGCTGCTTGCGTCATAGCAGGAAGGACGCCCTTGTGCAGACCCCGCCCGCCCCAGAGCCACAGCGCTTTACCGACCCCGATGCGGCGGTCGAACGGCTGCTCGCGCTCTATCAGGATTCGGTTTCCTTTCTGGCGCGCCGTTTTGCTGACTTGCTCGCCGAGCCCGCCAAAGCCAGCCGCTGCCGCGCCTTCTACCCCGAAATCCGGGTCACCAGCATAAGTCACGCCATCCCCGACAGTCGGCTGTCCTTCGGCTACCTTTCCGGACCCGGGACCTATGCCACCACCATCACCCGGCCGGATCTGTTTCGCCACTACCTGCGCCAGCAGCTCGACCTGCTGATCCGTAACCATGGCCAGCCCGTGACCATCGGCCTTAGCGACACCCCGATCCCGCTGCATTTCGCAATGGCGGGTCCTGCTGCCGGGTCCACCGGCCTGCCGGGTACCGATGGCGCGATGGCCGCCGGGACCGATCTGCCGCTGACCCTGCGCGACCTTTTCGACGTTCCCGACCTGAGCGTTACCAACGATGCCATCGTCAACGGTGAGGGGGTGCGCAACCCCGATGGCTCGATCCCGCTGGCGCCCTTCACGGCCCAGCGTGTCGATTATTCGCTTGCCCGGCTGGCCCATTACACCGCCACCAACCCCGAGCATTTCCAGAACCATGTCCTGTTCACCAACTACCAGTTCTATGTCGATGCGTTCGAGGCCTATGCGCGCAAAGCCCTCGCCGATCCGGCCAGCGGCTATGATGCTTTCGTCGGCCCAGGCGACCGGCTGATCACCGCCCCCGACGCACCGCTGCCCGGCCCCGAACGGCTGCCGCAGATGCCCGCCTATCACCTTAAGCGCGCCAGGGGGCAGGGTATCACGCTGGTCAATATCGGCGTCGGCCCGTCCAACGCCAAGACCGCCACCGACCATATCGCCGTCCTGCGCCCGCATGCCTGGCTGATGGTCGGCCATTGCGCCGGCCTGCGCCATTCGCAGCGGCTGGGCGATTTCGTCCTTGCCCATGCCTATCTGCGCGAGGATAACGTGTTGAACGAAGACCTGCCGGTCTGGGTGCCCATCCCCGCCCTGGCCGAGATCCAGATCGCACTGGAACAGGCCGTGGCCGAGGTCACGCAGCTTTCGGGCTATGACCTTAAGCGGATCATGCGTACCGGCACCGTCGCGACCATCGACAACCGCAACTGGGAATTGCGCGACCAGTCCGGCCCCGTCCAGCGCCTGTCGCAGTCCCGCGCCATCGCGCTGGACATGGAAAGCGCCACCATCGCTGCCAACGGCTTCCGCTTCCGGGTGCCCTACGGCACGCTTCTATGCGTGTCGGACAAACCCCTGCATGGCGAGTTGAAGTTGCCCGGCATGGCATCCGGTTTCTACCGCACCCAGGTCTCGCGCCACCTGATGATCGGCGTCCGCGCCATGGAACGGCTGCGCGAGATGCCGCTGGAACGCATCCACAGCCGCAAGCTGCGCAGCTTCGACGAAACCGCTTTTCTGTAGAATGGACCTCGTCGCGGCCGGAATCCGCCACTTTTCCCCGGCAAACCGCGCGCTTTCTTGCCTCCGGACGCTTGTTGCGCATTGTGCCCGCCGTGCATCTGCGTCTAGATGCGCAGCATTCCCGGGCGCGTTGCGCGCCTGCCGGGAGAGGGATGGACCAGAAAAACGCTGAATGACACAGCAACGGAGAGCATCATGTCGAAACCGATGACCAAGACCCAGCTTGTTGCGGCGCTTGCCGAGAAGATGGAGAGCGACAAGAAGACGGCCAATACCGCGCTCGATGCCATCGGCGCGCTGGTGGCGCAGGAAGTCGCCGCCGGTGGCGCGATCACCCTGCCCGGTATCGGCAAGATCGCCTGCCGCGCCCGCCCCGAGCGTCAGGTCCGCAACCCGCAAACCGGCGAGACCATGACCAAGCCGGCCGACCGCGCAGTCAAGGTGACCATCGCCAAGGCCCTGAAGGACAGCGTCAACGGCTGACCTGCCAGGCCGGCACCCGGCCTCGGAAGACACGATCAGGACAAGGAGCCGCCGCCGGGCGGCTCTTTTTTCGTTTCACGCCTGAATTTGCCTGTTTCTTGGGCAAGCCGGGCGCAATGCCTCTTTACTGGGCTTTTCTGCCTGTCTTGTCGGCATCCTGGTCGGCTATGGATTGTCTCTCTGCATCGGGTCCTGCGATCTGTTGACATGTTTCACGGGGCACAAGACTGCCGCCAGCATCAGGACATCCAGGATCAAGAACGCGGAAAAGCCCGCATGAACGCCACCCTTCCCGTCAAAACCATGCCGCACCGGCGGGCACCCGGTGTGCCCTTTCCGGCAATGGCAACCGGGCCCTGCCCGCAGCGCAGCCAGGGCCAGGCGCATGTCGCGCTGGCATCGCGGGGTGCCAGGACCGTTTTGACGGACCTCGCCCAGCACGGCTCGGCGCGCGCGATCTTCCTGCCCGCGCCGCCGGGTGGCATGCCCGAGGTTGTCTTCCTGAATACATCCGGCGGGCTCACCGGGGGTGACCGGCTGTCACTGTCGCTGGATCTGGCGGCGGATTGCCGTGCCACCGGCACCACGCAGACGGCAGAGCGCGGCTATCGCGCCGAGGCCGGCAGCGCCGTGGTCTGCGTGCATCACCGGCTGGGCCGGGGGGCGCATCTGGACTGGCTGCCGCAGGAAACCATCCTCTATGACGCCAGCGCCGTGGAACGCAGCACCAGGATCGATCTGGAACCCGGGGCCTCCTGCCTGATGTTGGAAACCGTGGTGCTGGGCCGCGCGGCGATGGGCGAGCGAGTGCGTGGGCTGCGCTTCGGCGACAGCAGGACAATCACCCGCGGCGGGCAGCCGGTGCTGGTCGAGCCGCTGCGGCTGGACGGTGCCGCGCTGAGCGCCGGTGCGGCGGTGCTTGGCGGCGCGCGGGCCTTTGCCAGCCTGGCGATGGTCGGCCCGGGGGCCGAGGCCGCCGTCGCCGCCGTCCGCGCCGAACTGGACGAGGCTGGCGTCACCGCCGGCGCCTCGGGGTTCGATGGCCGGCTGACGGTGCGGATGATGGCCGCCGAGGGCTGGCCGCTGCGCCGTCAGATCATGCGGCTGTTGCGGCGGTTGCGGCCCGGGCCCTTGCCCCGGGTCTGGCAGATGGCGGGAGGGCCGGCATGAACCTGACACCGCGTGAGCGCGAAAAGCTGATGGTCAGCCTGGCGGCGATGGTGGCGCGCGGGCGGCTGGCGCGCGGGGTGAAGCTGAACCACCCCGAGGCGGTGGCGCTGATCACCGATTTCGTCGTCGAGGGGGCGCGCGACGGGCGTCCGGTTGCCGATCTGATGGAGGCCGGCGCTCATGTCGTCAGCGCCGAGCAATGCATGCCCGGCGTGCCCGAGATGATCCACGCCGTGCAGGTAGAGGCCACCTTTCCGGACGGCACCAAGCTGGTCACCGTTCACCACCCCATCCGTTAGGAGTTTCCGATGCGCGCGCTGCCCCTTGCCCTGATCCTGACCCTTCTGCCCGGCCCGCTGGCTGCGCATCCGCATCACAGCCATGACGGCGGCTTTGCCGACGGGCTGGCGCATCCGCTGCTGGGGCTGGATCATCTGCTGGCGATGGTGGCGGTGGGGCTGTGGGCCGCGCTGGCTGGGGGCCGCGCGCTCTGGGCGCTGCCCTTGACCTTTCTGGCGGCGATGGCGGCGGCGGGGCTGGCCGGGGTCGGCGGGGCCGAGGTGGATATGGTCGAGCATGTTATCCTGGCCTCGGTCATCGTGCTGGGCGCGGCGGTGGCGCTGATGTGGCGCGCACCGCTGGCGGCGGCGCTGCCGCTGGTGGCGGTGTTCGGCGCCGCGCATGGCTGGGCGCATGGGGTCGAGGGGCCCGGGGGGCTGGACTATGCCGCCGGTTTCCTGATCGCCACGGCGGCGCTGCACGGTCTGGGCGTGGCGCTGGGCCGGCTGGGGCCGCTGGCGCTGCGGCTGATGGGCGGCGCGGTGGTGCTGGGCGGCGCCGCGCTGGCCGTGCTGTAAGGGGGCGCGGCGATGATCCCCGGAGAGGTGTTTCCGGCCGAGGGCGCCATCGAGCTGAACGCTGGCCGCCCGGTGACCACGCTGACGGTCGCCAATACCGGTGACCGGCCGGTGCAGGTGGGCTCGCATTACCATTTCGCCGAAGCCAACCCGGGCCTGGATTTCGACCGCGCCGCCGCGCGGGGTCAGCGACTGGACATCCCCGCCGGCACCGCCGTGCGCTTCGAGCCCGGCCAGACGCGCGAGGTGCGGCTGGTGCCGTTTGACGGCGCGCGGCGGGTCTACGGGTTCCGGGGCGATGTGATGGGGGAGTTGTGATGGCTGCCGCGTCAAAGCCAGCCTTGGTATTTCCCGACTGCGATCACAACGGGAATTGCCGCGGCAGCGCAAGTCAGAAGCAGTTCGGCTTGAGACATTCTGGGTATCCTCGTACAAAAAAAGAATCATGGTTTGTTCTGCGCGCTAGATTGGACCATTGGTTGGATTTTGAAAAAGGGTTAATGGACAGGCAACCGATATGCTCTGTGCGAAATAAATACAAGCATCTGATAAAAAAGACTATTACCAAGAACAAGAACGAAGCGGTTCTCTTTTGTCTGACATTCTGCGGCAATAACTCAGCAGGCTGAATTCGCCGGAATCAATGGAAATAGCCCATGCCCTACAGCCTCCCCCGCCCCGACTACGCCGAGATGTTCGGCCCCACCACCGGCGACCGGCTGCGGCTGGGTGACACCGATCTGATCGTCGAGGTGGAGCGCGACCTGACCACCTATGGCGACGAGGTGAAATTCGGCGGCGGCAAGGTCATCCGCGACGGCATGGGCCAGTCCCAGATCACCCGCGCCGGCGGCGCCGTCGATACCGTGATCACCAACGCCCTGATCATCGACTGGACCGGCATCTACAAGGCCGATGTCGGGCTGAAGGACGGCCTCATCCACGCCATCGGCAAAGCCGGCAACCCCGATACGCAAAAGGGCGTCACCATCATCATCGGCCCGGGCACCGAGGTCATCGCGGGCGAGGGCAAGATCCTCACCGCCGGCGGCTTCGACGCGCATATCCACTTCATCTGCCCCCAGCAGGCCGAGGATGCGCTGCATTCGGGCCTCACCACCATGCTGGGCGGCGGCACCGGCCCCGCGCATGGCACGCTGGCGACCACCTGCACGCCGGGCCCCTGGCATATCGGGCGGATGTTGCAGGCGCTGGACGGGATCCCGATGAACTTCGGCATCTCGGGCAAGGGCAATGCCTCGCTGCCCGAGGGGCTGCACGAAATGGTCCGCGCCGGCGCCTGCGCGCTGAAACTGCACGAGGACTGGGGCACCACCCCCGCGGCCATCGACTGCGCGCTCACGGTGGCCGAGGAAACCGACATCCAGGTGATGATCCACACCGACACGCTGAACGAGTCCGGTTTCGTGGAAGACACCATAAAGGCCATCGCCGGCCGCACCATCCACGCCTTCCATACCGAAGGGGCGGGGGGCGGCCATGCGCCGGATATCATCAAGGTCTGCGGGCTGGCCAATATCCTGCCATCCTCGACCAACCCCACCATGCCTTACACGGTCAACACCATCGAGGAACATCTGGACATGCTGATGGTCTGCCATCACCTGTCCCGCCGCGTGCCCGAGGATGTGGCCTTTGCCGAATCCCGCATCCGCCGCGAAACCATCGCGGCCGAGGATATTCTGCACGACATGGGCGCGTTTTCCGTCATCTCCTCCGACAGCCAGGCGATGGGGCGCGTGGGCGAGGTGATCACCCGCACCTGGCAGAGCGCGCACAAGATGAAGCTGCAGCGCGGCCGGCTGACCGAGGAGACCGGCGAGAACGACAACGAGCGGGTGAAACGCTATATCGCCAAATACACCATCAACCCGGCCATCGTGCATGGGGTCAGCCGGCATATCGGCTCGGTCGAGGTCGGCAAGCGGGCCGATCTGGTGCTCTGGTCGCCGGCGTTTTTCGGTGCCAAGGTGGAAATGGTGCTGATGGGCGGGTCCATCGTGCTGGCGCAGATGGGCGATCCCAATGGCTCGATCCCCGTGCAGCCGGTCTATTCGCGCCCGATGTTCGCCGCGC
>SKNG01000410.1 GCA_007120685.1 Paracoccaceae bacterium
CGATGGAATTTGGCAAAAGCACGCCCACCCGGTCACCCGGCCGCAAGCCGCTGGCCAGCAGCGCGTTGCCCAGCCGGTCGGTGGCCGCGTCGAAATCGCGGTAGCTGAGGCTGCGCGCGCCTTCGGTCAGGCAGGGGGCGTCGCCGAAATGCAGCGCCGCCCGGCGGATGAGAGAGCCGATCTGCATGGTCGGTTTCCGTGGTCGATGGGCCCTGGAAAGGCCATTGAACGCCCCGGCCAGGAAAACGGTGGCCGGGGCATCAACCGCGCGTCAGCCGCGCAGCTTTTCGATATCGGCGCGTTTCAGCCCCGACCCCTTGCCCTTCAGATTGCGCGAGCGGGCCTGTTCGAGCTTGTACAACTCGTCCGCCAGTTCGCTGCCGGCATGGTATTTCACCCAGGTATCGCACAGATGGCGGTACTTGTCGGTCAGCGTGGGCGGGGTGAACTCCCGGCTTGCCTTGTTGTATTCTGCAAAGGTCATGCGCCCGCGTGTGGTGGTGTATGAGTCCTTCTTTTCCGGCAGATAGGTGATGCCCGGATAGACCGGCCCGCTGGAGGCCGTGTAGGCCTCGCCCGCCAGCACCGAATAGGGGATGTTGGAATACATCCGCACCGGTTTGTTGGAATGCATCGCCTGGGTGTATTCCATCACCTGCTGGCTGGGGTGCGAGACCAGGCCCACCAGTTCGCCCAGCGCATCGCGGCTGAATTCGTCGTTCAGCAGCGGACGGAAGCGCTCGGCACGCTCGTCGATCTTCATCCAGTCGTCGACATCATAGACGCCGGCGACATGGGCCAGATCCTTGATGATGGCGAAATAGGTGATGGCGCCGGCATCGATCATCTGGTCGCGCGACCAGCCGGCGATGCGCTTCCACAGCTGGGTGGTGGCGTCCTTCACCTGCTCGTTCAGCTCCTTGAACTTGGCGATCAGCGCCTCGCGGGATTCCATGCCCAGCGGGATATAGCCGTCCGACAGGTTGTCCGAGGTATAAAGCCCCACGCCGACCAGCTTGTCGGCCTTGAACTCCGGCTGCGCCTCGAACGAGCCCCAGTCATCGACCAGATAGAAATGGCAGTCCTTCACCGCCATGGTCACGGTGATGTTGTTATGCGGCACGCCCGCCGCCACATCGTCCAGCCAGGGGAAATCGGACTCCGACAGGTCCATGAAGTCCCGCACGATCATCTCGCGGTCATCGGCCAGCTTGTAGGGGCCGGAATTGTGCAGGCTGATCCGGCTTTCGCAGGAAATCAGGAACCCGTACTGGCTGACCGAGGCCATGAAGGCCTGCGCGGCATCGTGCAACTCGTCGCCCTCGGCGCAGTCATACATGTCGGCATGGAAGACCTGCAGCCGGCTTTCGGGCAGGATCTGGGCGCGGTGGCCGTATTCCTTGTTGGTGATATGGCCGTCGTTGCGGTGCCAGGACAGCTGGAAACGCTTCCAGAAATCCATCACATAGACCAGATCCTCGATGGCATCGGTGGGCTTCAGAAGCCCCATATTGATCAGCCATTCGCGGCCCAGCAGGTAAAAACCCGGCAGTGCCCAGCCCATCGAGGGGTTCTGGATCTTCATCCCCATGTTGCGCGCCCGGTCGCCGATCTCCTCGGCCGACATGCGGCTTTCGATCTTCTTCAGCAGCGAGGGGTAGCGGTAGAAGGCATTCAGATAGCTGAGCATCATGTAGGCCGGCACCGGAAACAGCTTCGATTCCTGCACCGTGCGGGTAACGCAGAGCCAGTAGGTCTCGTCCGAACAGGTCTGCATCATGTTGTTGGTTTCAAGCAGTTGCGCGTAGGAAATGCGTTTCTGCGCCATGTCTCTCTCCTCCCAGAATTTGCGCCGGCGCGTCGGTCAGGCCTTGGTCAGCCGCCAGACATTCGCGGTCATCTCGACCCCGGTCTGATAGGCATCGGCCGTCTTGGCCTTGGCGGTCACCTCGATCTCTACCGTGTCGCCCTGCTTGATGCCGCTGATCTTGGCGTTCATCAGACAGGGCACGCCGTATTCGCGCGTCAGGATGCCCAGATGCGAGCGGGTGGAACCACCGGCACAGATCACGCCCTTGAAATGCTCCAGGATCGGCGCGGTCAGCGTGCCGCCGGAATCGTCGATGATGGCGATGGTATCGGCCGGCACGCCTTCGTTGAGGTATTTCAGCACCTGATCCGGCGAGCGGATGTAGCGCGCGGTGCCGGAGCAGTTCTGCGGATATTGCGCCACATTGTCGCCGATGCCGCGCAATTCGCGCCCTTCGGCATCGGGTTCGGCGGTCCTGGCCTCGGGGTGTTCGAAGCTGAAGGTGGCGATGTCGTCATCGGACACGCCGGCGGCGGGCTTGTAGATCTCCGGCCGCTCGCGCGGGCTGATCGCGGCGGACCAGTCGAACTTGTGGCCGGCGTCCAGCAGCATCTTCTCGACGCCGGCGAAATCCTCGGCGGTGATCAGGTCGTAGTTCTTGTCGAAGACGAAACTGTCCCAGTCACCGCCGCACTGATCCAGCTTGCGGCGCACGATGTCCTTGATGGCGGAATGGAACGCCTCGACCGTGGGCGAGGCCGATTGATAACCGAACTTGTCGTTATCCACGTAGAGCTTTGCCATCGCATCCTCCCTCTGGCGCTGCTTTTCCGGATCGCGCGAGCGGGTCTCCCTTCCCGGTTCGCTGTCGGCAGACTGCCGGCTCGCCCGGCGCCTGTCAACAAGTCTCATACAAAATTGTCGAACAATTTGCGCCGGACCGGGGGGGTCACTATCCGGCGCCCTGCTCCTCGATCGCCAGCGCGGCGCGCAGATCGCGTTTCAGCACCTTGCCGGCGGCGTTCTTCGGCAGCTCGGTTACGACCCGCCAGTCGCGGGGGCGTTTGAAACGGGCCAGCCTTTGGGCCAGGTGGCTTTCCCACTCAGTCGGGCCGAATGGCGAATCGGGGCGCGGCACCACGAAGGCGGCAACACTTTCGCCCCATTCGGGATGGGGACGGCCCACCACTGCGGCCTCGGCAATGCCGGGGTGGTCGTGCAGGATATCCTCGATCTCGCGCGCATAGATGTTCACCCCGCCCGAGATGATGACATCCTTGCGCCGGTCCAGCAGCCACAGGAAACCGGCCTCGTCCATCCGCCCCATGTCGCCAGTGTGCAGCCAGCCGCTGCGCAGGGTCTCGGCCGTCGCCTGTGGCCGGTTCCAGTAGCCGGCCATCACTGTCTCGCCCCGCACCAGCACCTCGCCGGTCTCGCCCGGGGCCACGGGCCGGCCCGAATCGTCGGCCACCATCACCTGCATGCCGCTGCGCGCATGGCCGACGGAGGCCAGCCGCGCCTCGTCCCCCCCGGCCAGCGCTTCGGCGATTTCGCGTTGGCTGATGGCGGTGATGGTGCAGGGGCTTTCGCCCTGGCCATAGCCGTTCCACAGCCGGGGGCCGAAGGCCTGCACGCCCGCGCGCAGGTCCTGCGGATAGACCGGCGCGGCGCCCAGCAGGATGGTGCGGATATGGCCTTGCGGCACGGCCAGCAGGGCGGGATCGGCAACCATCCGGCGCAGCAGGGTTGCGGGCACGAAGAAGCTTAGCCGCTCGCGCCTGGCGATCAGCGCGGCCAGTTCGGCGCCGTCATAGCCGCCCGATTCGGGCAGGATGTTGTTCGCCCCCTTGGCGACAAAGGACAGGCCAAAGAGGCCCGATGCATGCGAGGTCGCGGCCAGATGGATCAGCCCGTCGCGTTCGTCCAGCATGTCCACATCGGCCAGATAGCCGATGGCCATGGCCATCAGGTTGCGGTGAGACAGCATCGCACCCTTGGGCTTGCCGGTGGTGCCGGAGGTGTAGAAAAGCCAGGCCAGGTCGCCCGGATCGGCCGGGTGAAGGGGCGCGGGGTCGGCGGCCAGCAGGCGGCGGTAATCGGCGCTGCCGGGCACCAGCATCGTGACGCCGGGCAGATGCGGGGCCAGGGCGGCGGCGATATCGTCATCGGCAAAGACCAGCCGGGCGCCGCAGTCGCCGGCCATGAAGGCCAGTTCCTGCGCGTGCAGCTTCGCGTTCATCGGCGCGGCGACCAGCCCGGCATGCCAGCAGGCAAAGAGGATCTCCAGATATTCCGGTCCGTTGCGCAGGGCCAGCGCCACCCGGTCGCCCGGCCGCAACCCGTGCCGCACCGCCATCCCCCCGGCCAGCGCCGCCGCCCGCGCGCCCATCTGGCCGTAGCTGAACACCGTCGCCGCCCCGAGCGATACCGCCGGCCGCCCGGCGTGGCGCCGCGCGGCATTGGCCAGCAGCACCGCCAGGCTCATCCCGCGCGCTCCAGCAGCGTCACGGCCACCGCGGCCTCTTCCACCCCCATCAGCCCGCCGCCATTCTCCTGCAGCGCAATCCGCGCCCCTTCGACCTGCCGCTTGCCCGCCTCGCCGCGCAGTTGCGTGACCAGCTCGAATATCTGCCCCAGCCCGGTGGCGCCAATGGGATGGCCCTTGGATTCCAGCCCGCCCGAGGGGTTGAAGGGGATGCGCCCACCAATACTGGTCTCCCCCCGCTCCGCCGCCGGCCCGCCCTCGCCGAAGGCAAAGAAGCCCATGTTCTCGGACTGCTGGATCTCGCCGAACGCGGTGGCGTCGTGGCATTCGGCCACGTCCACATCTTCCGGCCCCAGCCCCGCCAGATCATAGGCCCGCAGCGCCGCACGATGCGAGATATGGCGCTCCACCGCGTCCGGCGCCCGCCGCCCGCCGTTCATCAGCACCTGCGCGCGCACCCGCACCGCGCGGGTCAACCCCAGCCGCTTCAACGCCGCGCCCGAGACCAGCACCGCCGCCGCCGCCCCGTCGCTGATCGGCGAACACATCGGCAGCGTCAACGGCCAGGCGATCAGCCGCGCCTGCAACACCTCGTCCACGGTGAAGGGCTTGCGGTATTGCGACTGCGGGTTGTTCACCGAATGATTGTGGTTCTTCGCCGCCACCGCCGCCATCTGCCGCTGAGTGGTGCCGAAACGGGCCATGTGATACTTGGTGAAGGCCGCATAGACATCCATGAACACCGTGCGCGGCGATTCGCGCGCGGCCTCATCGGGCGGGGTTGGCATGTCATGGCCCAGCGCCGTCAGCCGGGCGATGGTTTCATCGCGCCGGGCGCGGTCCCAGCTGCCCTCGAACGCCGCCATGGACAGGGCGCCATCGGCATGGACCATCTTTTCCGACCCCACCGCCAGCGCCACATCCACCTCGCCCGCGCGGATCTGGCTGAGCGCGATGTTGAACGCGGTCGAGGCGCTGGCGCAGGCGTTTTCCACATTGATGATCGGCACGGCATCGAAGGGCATGTCCTGCAGCGCGATCTGCCCGCGGATGCCGAACTGCCCCTCCATCGCGCCCTGCACGGCATTGGCGAAGGCGATGGATTGCACCGCTTCCGGCCCCAGCCCGCAATCGGCCAGCGCCGCGCGCACCGCCTCTTGCGCCAGATCGCCCACGCTGCGATCCGGCCAGCGGCCAAAGGGCGTCATGCCGACGCCGACGACGAAAACCTCGCGCATCTTCCCCCCTTGCCCGGCCGGAACCGGGTTGTGCTCCCCTCATTTGTAGGACAAGATTGTCATATAATTGGGCCTCTGGCGAGACCCAATTCATCCGCGCCAAAGGGAGGAGGGGCAAAGATGACCGAGGCCAGCCAGCACCGGGTGCTGATCGTGAACGACGACGGCATCCATGCCGAGGGGATCAAACTGCTGGAAACCCTGGTGCGGCGCTTTACCGAGGATGTCTGGGTCGTCGCCCCGGACGAGGAGAAATCCGGCGCCTCGCATTCCATATCGATGCATGTGCCGGTGCGCGCGCGCAAGGTGGATGAGCGGCATTTCGCGGTCAAGGGCACGCCGACCGATTGCGCGCTGCTGGCGATTCATGAGTTGATGCCGGAAAAGCCCACGATCCTGCTGTCGGGCATCAACCGGGGCGCCAATCTGGCCGAGGATGTGACCTATTCCGGCACCGCCGCGGCGGCGATGGAGGGGGCGCTTCTCGGCGTGCCCTCGGTCGCGCTGAGCCAGGTTTTCACCCCCCGCGCGAAGGTGCCGTGGGAGACGGCGGAAGCCTTTGCGCCGAAGATACTGGAAACGTTGCTGGCGACCGAGTGGCAGCCGGGCAGTTTCGTCAACATCAACTTCCCCGATGCCACGCCGGATCAGGTGACCGGGGTGCGGGTGGTGGCGCAGGGGCAGCGCCCGCCGGGGTCGTTCCTGCCGGACCGGCGCGTGGACGGGCGCGACGTGCCCTATTACTGGATCAAGCTGCGCTACACCGATGGCGGCTTCGACCCCGGCACTGATCTGGAGGCGATCCGCGACAAGGCGGTATCGGTCTGTCCGATCCAGTTGAACATGACCGATCATGCCTTCCGGCAGCGGCTGAAGCCGAAATTCGCCTGACGACTGCTGTCGCAAGACACGACGCCCATCGGGGGCGGCACGGCCCTTCGAAGCGCCCTCACCCCCAAGCGCGTCGGTCGCGCGAAAAAGCAGACAATGCCGCGCCATCCGCCCGCAGCGGAACATGCCGCAATTGCGGACCGGTCGAGCGGCGCGCTGTAAGGGCCTTCGAAGGCCCTTTCCCGCTCACCCGGTCAACCGGGCGCGCAGGTCGGCCAGCGCCCCCTGTCCCAGCCCCACTGTATCGAACCAGCCCGCGATCCCGCCATAGCCCGCGTCCAGTTCATCCAGCGCGCGGCCGATGTAGCGGGGGTGGGCACTGGTCAGCACCTGTAGCGCCGCCGGGTCCACGGCGCCGCGGAACAGATGCGCGATGTCGCGGCGGTAGTCGTTGGTCAGCGTGTAGTCCCGCACCACCACGTCGCGCGGCACGCCCAGCGCCAGCAGCACCAGCGCCGCCGCAATGCCGGTGCGGTCCTTGCCAGAGGTGCAATGCACCAGCAGCGGCAAGTTGTCGTCTTCCAGCAGCAGATCGAAGAAGTGGCGATATTCGCCCTGATGGTCATGGATGAACTTGCCGTAATGGCGCAGCACCTCGGCCTCGATCTCGGCGGCGCCCAACCGGCCCTCGCCCACGGCTTCCAGCATGGCAAGCGTCCCCTCGGGGATGAAGCCGATCGCATGCTGCCGGATGGCATGGCCCGGCGGCAGGCGGTTGGGCTTCTTCCCGGCCTCGCCCGGCAGACGGAAATCGCACAGCGAACGCAGGCCCAGCGCCTGCAGATGCGCCAGATCGTTGGCGTCCAGTTCAGCCAGCGAATCGGACCGGTAAATCTGCCGCCAGCGCGTCTTCCGCCCGTCCGCCGCCGGATAGCCGCCCAGATCGCGGAAATTCACCGCCCCGTTGAACGGTATGCGCCTGACGTTCATCGCTTTCTCCCCCTGGATTGCCGGCCCCATATTGCCGGCCCCTTTGCACCCGCCGCCTCCAGCTTCCGCACTGACGGCAAGGGTTGCAAGAGTGCGGCAGCATATTGTTATACAATTTTGTTGTGCAATGTAGTTGACGCAAGGGCGGCTGCTCTCTTATCGTCTGCCAGCGGGCACGAGGAATCGTAGACAGCCGATGGCTGCAGCGATGCCCGACAAGGGGGTTCGGTACGAGAGGGGAAGCCGAAACGGCCCGGCGCACCGGCAGGGGCGAGGGGGCCGCGCAGGAAACGGTTCCATCAGGCCGGTCGGCCGAACCGCAGCGTAGCGCATTTCAGGGAGGAACGAATGGCTACCAAGGTGAAAGCACTTGCGGCAGCGGCAGCGGCGCTGTCTCTGACCGTCTCGGCGGGGGCGGCGCTGGCCGATGTCCGCGTTGGCATCGTGGCGGTGAACTACAACTCGCCCACCATCAACCGCATGGTCGTCACCGCGACCGAGGCGGCACAGGCCCGCGGCTGGACGGTCGAGGATTACGACGGCCGCGGCGACCAGGTGGCAACCAACAACGCCGCCATGGCCTTCATCGACCGCGGCTTTGACGCGATCATCAACATCGCCTCGCCCAATCCGCAGATGACCGCCGTGATCAACCGCGCGGCCGAGGCGGGCATCCCCTTCGTTTCCACCTTCTCGGGCCTGGCGCCGGGGATTGTGGCCGACATCGGCTCGAACAACACCGCCGACGGGGTGATCGCGGCGACCGAGATGCTGGGCCGGCTGGAAGGTCAGGGCCATGTCGTCAAGTTCAACTGGAACGTGCTGCCGGCACTGCGCGAGCGTGACCACGGCTTCCGCGCGGCGGTGGCGGACTTCCCCGACATTCGCGTCACCGAGATCGAGGTGCAGGTGCCCGGGCAGGTGGATGACGCCTTCAACCAGATGACCAACCTGCTGCTGGCCAATCCCGATATCGCGGCGGTCTGGACCGGCTGGGACGAACTCGTTGCCCCGGTGGTGCGCGCCATCGAACAGGCCGGGCGGCAGGACGAGATCTTCGTGGTGTCGATGGACGGCATCCCCGAGGTCTTCGACATGATCCGCACCGGCGGGCCGGCGGCGCTGACCGTGGCCTATGACGTGGACCGCATGGGCACCACGGCGGTCGA
>SKNG01000382.1 GCA_007120685.1 Paracoccaceae bacterium
AAGCGTCTGGATCACCCGCAGATCGGCGCCGCCGGCCAGCAAATGGGTGGCGAAGGCATGGCGCAGCACATGCGGGCTCACTCGCGTCGGGTCCACCCCCGCCCGCACCGCCACTTCCTTGACCAGCGCGTGAAACCGCTCACGCGCCATGTGGCCGCCGCCACGCGCCGGGAACAGATGGCGCGACGGCGGCCGGCCCTGCGCCCGCGCGGATTCCTCGGCGCGGTCGCGATGGGCTAGCCAGATTGCGGCGGCGGCCCGCGCCGGGTCCGACAGCGGCACCAGCCGGTCCTTGCCGCCCTTGCCGCGCACCATCAGCATCTCGGGCGCGCCGCGCAGCGCCGCATGCGGCAGGCTGACCAGTTCGCTGACCCGCAGACCGGTGGCATAGAGAAGCTCGAACAGGCAGGCATTGCGCGCCCGCGCGGCGGCATCACGGCCGTGGTTGCGCGCGGCCTCCAGCAGCCGTGTGACCTCGTCCTCGCTCAGCGTGCCAGGCAGGCGGGCGGCCCGGCCCGGCCCGTCGATGCGGATCGCCGGATTATCGCCGCGCCAGCCCTCGTCCTGGGCGAAGCGGTAAAACTGTTTGAGCGACGAAAGCCGCCGGGCGCGGGTGGCGCGGGCCATGCCCTGCGCATCCAGCGCCACCAGATAGTCCTCGACCTGTCCACGCGTGGCCGCCGCAAGGCTGGTGCCGCGCCCGGTGAACCATTCGGCGGCGTGGCGCAGGTCGCGCCCATAGGCGAGAAGCGTATTGCGCGCTGCCCCCTGTTCGGCGGCAATGGCATCCAGAAACGCCCCGATCGCCCGCCGGTCCCCTGCCGCGACCGTCTCCCCGGCCTGATCGGCAAGCTCTGAACGGCGCGCCACCCGTCAGCCCCGCCGTTCCAGGATCAGCGCCTGCAGCGCCGTGGCGCGCGCCTGCTCGTCCAGCCCCAGATGCCGCATCAGCGCCAGCGCGTTGCCCAATGCATTGGGGTCGATCACACCGTCCAGCCGCGCCAGCGCGATCAGCAATGCCTCGCCCGCCCGTCCCGCCGCGATCTGCCCGGCCAGCCCGTCCGGCAAGTCAGACAGGTCTGGCCCCATGACCTCGGCAACGATCTGCTGCAACACCGTGGCGCCGCCCGGCAGCGGCTCGGGCGGCGCGCCCAGCGCGACGGCAGCCAGGAACCGTTGCCGCGCATCGCCATCGGCAAGCCGGCGCGCGGCGGGGGCCGGGTCGGCGTCCAGAAGCCCGATGGTCGCCGCCAATTGTGCCGCGGCGCCTTCCAGCGGTGCCGCCAGCAGCGCCTCGGCATAAAGTGCGGCGAAGGCAACCTCCAGTTCGGCATCCACGATCAGCGGCCAGGCGAGTTCCAGTGCCGCCCCGATCGGCGCGCCCGCGCCGCGCTCCAGCGCCGCCTCCAGCTGCTGGATCGCGCGCACCCGTTCCCAGATCCCGCCCGAGGCCGCCGCATGCCGCTCGGTATAAAGCCCCAAGAGCCGGTTCGGCGGCAGGGCGCCGGCGCGCACCAGCCGCTCCGCCGCTTCCAGCTGGGCGCGCCAGCCGATGGTGCCGCGCAGATCGGCATGGGCAAAGGCCACCGGCAGCCCATGCGCCGCAACCGGCGCGCCCACCGCCTCCAGCAGGCGCCAGGCCAGCGGGCTCAGGTTCTGCGGCTGCACGTAATCCTCGCCCAGCCAGGGCGGCGGCTCGTCGCCATGCATGATGTCGTCGGCATCTAGGAATTGTGCCAGCAGCTCCCGATACAGCGGGCGCAGCCGGTCGGCCTCGGAAAGCTGCGCGTGCAGCCGCTCGGCCTCGGCCCAGCGCCCGTCGCGGGCGAGGCAGAATATCCGCTGGGCAGCGCCGGTAAAGGGCGGCGTGCCCTCCAGCACATCGCGGCAGGCCGGCCCCTCGTCGCCCAGCAACAGCGCGATGTCAAAGGCTCGGGCGCGCAGTGCCATGTCCGTGCTGCCCAGCGCCTCCATGATCGCCGCCGCCTGATCCAGCGCGCCGAAGGCGATCAGCTTGTCGATCCGTGCCAGCACGAAGGCATTGGCCGCATCCTGCCGCGCGATGTCGCTGGCGGCGCCTGGTTCCGCAGCCGGCGGGGTGAATTCGGCCATGAGCAGCGCCAGCCCCAGCCGGCGCAGCGCCGGCAGGGTGTCGGTGGGCAAGGCGCGCAGCAGTGCGGCCAGTTCCACCGCCGGCGTGGCCCCCCAGAGCCCGGCCGGAAGGCCCGCGCGCGCGGCCGGGAACAGGCCCACCGCCTCGGGCCGGGGCGCGTCGATCGACTGCATGGTGATGATGTCGCGCACCCAAAGATCGCCGGTATCCGGCGTTACCGGATGGGTGCTGCCGTCAACGGCGTCCGCATTGCTGCCGTCGTCGCCCGCCGACGCGGAAGGCGCCGGGCTTTGCAGCCAGTCGATGGCCGAGAGCGGCGCCTGCGCGCGGGCCGGGCCAGGGGCCGGCGCCAGCGTCACCGCGGCACCGATCAGCCCGGCAAGCATCAGCGCCGGCGCGCGCCACCGGAAGGCGCCGCCGGCCCCTGGCCGGTCAGTTTCCGAAATGGTCGCTGCTGCCGTCTCAGTTCGCATCAAGGTCGATCGGAATGCTGCGCGGCTCCGGCTCCATGCCGATATCGCCAAAATAGGCAAAGGCGACCAGACCCAGCAAGCCGAGAATCAGCAGCATGAAGATTAGTCGGAACAGATACCCCAGAAAGCTGGGGCGTTTTTCGCTGTAGGCCATGATTTCTCTGTCGGAATGCTCTGTCTGCGGCGTCAGGCGTTGCGGGCGGCGCGGCCGGTCCTGCGCCCGGCCGCGCCGGGGTGGTTTATATATGGCCTTTTCCACGATATCACGTCATTCAGCCTCGGGTCGGTGTTTTTCTGCCTGATGGGCGAAAAGGCGCGGGGGGCACGCGGTGCAGCGGGCGGCGGCGATTGCCGGGGCAGGAGGGGGCTGAGGGCCAGAATGGGCAGGCGGTTGCACAGGGGCGTGGTGCTGGTCGGCATGATGGGCGCCGGCAAGACCGCCGTGGGCCGCGACCTGGCACGGCAGCTGGGTGTTGGATTCACCGATTCCGACGCCGAGATCGAGGCCGCCGCCAATCTGACCATCGCCGAGATCTTCGCCCGCGACGGCGAGCCCTTCTTCCGGCAGAAGGAAGCCCAGGTCATCGCGCGGCTGCTCGACGGCCCGCCCGGCGTGCTGTCGGTGGGGGGCGGTGCGTTTCTGGCGCCGCAGACCCGGGCGCTGATTGCCGCGCGCGGGGTCTCGGTCTGGCTGAAGGTGCCGCTGGATCTGCTTTGGGCACGGGTGCGGCGCAAGACCACGCGGCCCCTGCTGCGCACCCCAGATCCGCGCGGCACGCTGGCGCGCATGCTGGCCGAGCGCGAGCCGGTCTATGCCCTGGCCGATGTGACGGTCGAGGCGCGGCCTGGCGATGCGGTGGAGGCAACGGCGGCGCGGGTTCTGGAAGCGCTGCAGGCGGTGCCGGCGCTGTTGAACGGGGTGCCGGCGGGGGTGCGGAAAGGGGCGGGGGGGCATGACTGAACAGGGGGCTGAGCCGGGCGCGATGGCCAGGGTCGAACGGGTGGGCGTGGCGCTGGGGCCGCGCAGCTATGACGTGCTGGTGGGCGCGGGCTTGCTGGCGCGGGCCGGCGCCGAGATTGCGCCGCTTCTGTCGCGCCCGCGTTTGGCGGTGCTGACCGAGGAACGGGTGGCAGCGTTGCATCTGGAAGGGCTGCGGGCCGGGCTGGAGGCGGAAGGGATCGCCATGTCGGCGCTGGCCCTGCCGCCGGGTGAGGGGACGAAGGGCTGGGCCGGGCTGGAGCGCGCGGTGGAATGGCTGATCGCCGAGAAGGTGGAGCGCGGCGACATGGTGCTGGCGCTGGGGGGCGGGGTGATCGGCGATCTGGCCGGGTTTGCGGCGGCGGTGCTGCGGCGGGGGGTGCGTTTCGTGCAGGTGCCGACCAGCCTGCTGGCGCAGGTGGACAGTTCGGTGGGCGGCAAGACCGGGATCAACAGCGCGCAAGGCAAGAACCTGATCGGCGCCTTTCACCAGCCCAGCCTGGTGCTGGCCGATATCGGGCTCCTGGACAGCCTGCCACGGCGCGATTTTCTGGCCGGTTATGGCGAGGTGGTGAAATACGGGCTCTTGGGCGACGCCGGGTTTTTCGAATGGCTGGAGGCCAAGGGGCCGGCGCTGGCCGCGGGCGACCGGGGATTGCGCGCGCAGGCGGTGCGGCATTCGGTGGCGATGAAGGCCGCGATCGTGGCGCGCGACGAGACCGAGGCCGGCGAGCGCGCGCTTCTGAACCTGGGCCATACCTTCGGCCATGCGCTGGAGGCGGCGACGGGCTATTCCGACCGGTTGCTGCATGGCGAGGCGGTGGGGCTGGGCTGTGTGCTGGCGTTTGAACTGTCCGCGCGGTTGGGCCTCTGCCCGCAGGAGGCGCCGGGCCGGGTGGCGGCACATCTGGCGGCGATGGGGCTGCCGTATCGGTTGGATCAGGTGTCGGGGGGGCTGCCGGGGGCGGAGGCGCTGATCGGTCTGATGGCGCAGGACAAGAAGGTGCTGGCGGGGCGGATGCGTTTTGTGCTGGCGCGGGGTATCGGGCAGGCCTTTGTCAGCGGGGATGTGCCAGGCGATGCGTTGCGCGCCGTGCTGGAGGAGGCGCTGGAAGGGTGAGCAGGGCCCGATAAGCAGGGCAGGGGGGCGCTGCCCCCCTCTTGGCCTGCGGCCAATTCACCCCCCGGGATATTTGTGGAGCAAAGAGGGGGCGGGCGGTTTTTTTCGCCGATGTCGCTCAGAACAGGAAGGAGGCGCCGCTCTCGGCGCCGGCGGCGCGGCGGCGCAGCTGGGCGAAGAGGTCGCGGCCGCAGCCGGCGTCGTTTGCGGACAGATCCGGGGTGGCGGGGGTGCGGGCGGCAAGGTCGGTGCCCGGGGCGTCCAGCCGGCCGGCGGGGGCGTCGAGGCGGATCAGGTCGCCGTTGCGCAGGCGGGAGAGGGGGCCGCCGGCCGCAGCTTCGGGCGTGACGTGGATCGCCGCCGGGACCTTGCCCGAGGCGCCGGACATGCGCCCGTCGGTGACCAGGGCCACCCGGTGCCCGCGGTCCTGCAGCACCGCCAGCAGCGGCGTCAGCGTATGCAGTTCCGGCATGCCATTGGCCTGCGGCCCCTGGAAGCGCACCACCACTACGCAGTCGGTGTTCAGCGCACCGGCGCGAAAGGCGTCCTTGACTGCTTCCTGGCTGTCGAAGATGCGGGCCGGGGCCTCGATAACGTGGCGTTCGGGGGCGACGGCCGAGGTCTTGATCACCCCTTCGCCCAGATCGCCCGTCAGCCGGCGCAGCCCGCCGGTGGGCTGGAACGGATCGGTGGCGGGGCGCAGGATGCGGTCGTTCAGACTGACGCGCGCCCCGCCCTCATGCGGGTCGACCCAGGCGAGGCTGCCGTCACCCTGCAGGCGGGGCTCCCGCGTGTAGCGGGCAAGGCCGGTGCCGGCGACGGTTTCGGTATCGGGGTGCAGGAGGCCCGCCTCCAGCAATTCGCCGATCAGAAAGGCCAGCCCGCCGGCGGCGTGGAAATGGTTCACATCCGCCAGACCGTTGGGATAGACCCGTGCCATCAGCGGCACCGCCTGAGCGATGGCGTCGAAATCCGCAGGCTCCAGCAAAATCCCCGCCGCCCGCGCCATCGCCGGCAGGTGCAGCACCAGGTTGGTCGAGCCCCCCGTCGCCATCAGCCCGACGATGCCGTTGACGAAGGCGCGCTCGTCCAGGATGCGCGCGGCGGGGCGGTAGTCATTGCCGAGCGCGGTGATCTGTGCGGCGCGGGAGACAGCGGCGGCGGTCAGCGCGTCGCGCATCTGGGTGCCCGGGTTGACGAAACTGGTGCCGGGCAGGTGCAGGCCCATGAATTCCATCAGCATCTGGTTCGTGTTCGCCGTGCCGTAGAAGGTGCAGGTGCCGGGGCCATGATAGCTGGCCATCTCTGCCGCCATCAGATCGTCACGGCTGGCCCGGCCGGCGGCATGGGCCTGGCGCACCTTTGCCTTTTCGTCATTGGGCAGGCCCGAGGTCATCGGGCCTGCCGGCACGAAGACCGCCGGCACATGGCCGAAACTGGCTGCCGCCATCACCAGCCCCGGTACGATCTTGTCGCAGACCCCCAACCAGAGCGCGGCATCGAAACAGTCATGGCTCATCGCCACGCCGGCCGAAAGCGCGATCACGTCGCGCGACATCAGCGACAGTTCCATCCCGGCCCGGCCCTGGGTCACCCCGTCGCACATCGCCGGCACCCCGCCCGCCACCTGCGCCGTGGCCCCGGCGGCGCGGGCGGCGGTGCGGATCAGGGGCGGGAAGCGTTCGAACGGCTGATGGGCCGAGAGCATGTCGTTATAGGCCGTGACGATGCCCAGGTGCGGCGCGCGCGCCTCGGCCAGTGTGTCCTTGTCCGCGCCCGTGGCGGCATAGGCATGCGCGGCGTTCGAACAGGAAAGATGCGCGCGCGCCGGGCCCTGATCGGCCGCGCGGGCGCAACGGTCCAGATAAGCGCCGCGCAGGGGCGCCGAGCGGCGGCGAATGCGCTCGGTGACCGAGGCGATGACGGGCGAAAGCGGGGAACTGTCTGGCATGGCGCAGCGGGCGGCCCTTGCGGTGCGGTTGGACGGGAAGGTATCTAGCTAGCGCTAACAAGGCAAGGCCGGGGGCGGACGGACCCTGACGCCCGGGCATGACATACCGTTGTGCTGCGGCGCAGCATGATCTTGGGGCTGGGCGTGGCTTGCTGCGGCGATCCGGCGGACGAGGCTTGCAAAAACTGCAATGCGGGCATGCCGGATTGCGTCTGGCTGATTCTGCGACGCGGCATTATCTGATCGTCAGCAGACGTTGAAAGCCTGAAAAACAGGCAAGGAGAGAATAATGAACCGCAACGAATTCGTGATAGAGCCCGTCGATATCGTCACTGTCGAGCGGCAGGCCCGCGCGATGCAGGCCAAGGTGCTGGCCGAGATGCTGCGCGGTGGCTGGGGCTGGGCAATGGCGCGCCTGCGCCGCGCGCCGGAAGGCCGGACTGCCTGACAAGGCTTTGCCGGTGGCACGCCGGCAGTGATCGGGCCGGGCACTGAAACGGCAAGCCGGTGCCTGACCCGGAATACATGTGATAAACGCCCTGCAGCCGCGCGGCTGTGGGGCGTTTGCCTTCACGGGCCTTCCGTTGCCCGCGCCCCGGCGCTATGCACGGGGCGCGCAGTGAGGTGTCCACGCATGACCGATCCTGGCTCGAACCTGCCTGTCGTCCGGCTGCGCCCGAAGGCCGAGGCGCGGGCGATCCGGCATGGTTTTCCCTGGGTCTATGCCGATGAACTGGTCACCGACCGGCGCACGAAGGCGCTGGCGCCCGGTGCGCTGGCGGTGCTGGAGGATGCGGAGCGCCGGCCGCTGGGGCTGGTGACGGTGAACACTCAATCGAGGATCATCGCCCGGATGCTTGACCGGGATCCGGGCGCGCGGATCGATGGCGCCTGGCTGGCGGCGCGGCTGGCGCGGGCGCTGGCGCTGCGGGCGCGGCTATACGATGCGCCCTTCTACCGGCTGGTGCATGCCGAGGCCGATGGGTTGCCCGGCGTGGTGATCGACCGCTTCGGCGCGGCGGCGGTTGTTCAGCCCAATGCGGCCTGGGCCGAGGCGCATCTGGACCTGCTCGTCGAGGCGCTGGTGGCGGTGACGGGATGCGGTGCGGTGGTCAAGAACGGCAGCGGGCGGGCGCGGGTGCTGGAGGGGCTGGCGGAGGAGACGGCGGTGTTGCGCGGGGCGCTGGCGGGGCCGGTCGAGGTGCCGATGAACGGCGCGCGCTATCTGGCCGATCTGACCGGCGGGCAGAAGACCGGGTTGTTCTACGACCAGCGGCCGAACCATGCCTTTGCGGTGCGGCTGGCCGGGGGTGGGGCGGTGCTGGATGTGTTCTCGCATGTCGGGGGCTTTGCGCTGGCGGCGCTGGCCGGCGGGGCGGAATCGGCGCTGGCGGTGGACAGTTCGGACCCGGCGCTGGCGCAGGCCGCAGAGGGGGCGCGGGCGGGCGGCGTGGCAGGGCGATTTGCCACGCGGCGCGGCGATGCCTTCGAGGTGATGGGCGCGCTGGCCGGCGAGGGGGCGCGTTTCGATCTGGTGGTCTGCGACCCGCCGGCCTTTGCGCCGAATCGGGGGGCGCTGGACGCGGGGCTGCGGGCCTATGAACGGGTGGCGCGGCTGGCCGCGCCGCTGGTGGCGCCGGGGGGGTATCTGGGGTTATGTTCCTGTTCGCATGCCGCCGATCTGGCGGCGTTCCGGGCCGCCTGCGGGCGCGGGATCGGCCGGGCCGGGCGGGCGGCGCAGTTGTTGCACACGGGCTTTGCCGGACCGGACCATCCGCAATTGCCGCAACTGGCCGAAAGCGGCTATCTGAAAGCGCTGTTCTTCCGGCTGGACGGATGAGACGCCCGCGCGGCCTGATCGGCGCGGCGCCCACCCACC